>JALSNG010000017.1 GCA_026987155.1 Thermococcus sp.
CTCTCCCTTTCGAAACCTTTCCTGCTAAGGGGGTTGAGGAGAAAGTAAACCGGGAAGTCTGCCCTGAAAGGATTACCAACGTAGATTTCTCCCTCGACCTGAAAGGGTAATTCCTCCGCCAGGGCGCTTCCTTTCCTGTCAGCCCACGATTGGAGGTAAAGACGTGCGAGCCATTTGCCCCTGCCTGAAACCATCACCGTTCCGGATTGAAGCCCGAGTATTTCCTTCAGCATGCGTCCCCTTTAAATTCATCGCCTAAAATCTTTTTGGGTTTCTCTGAACGAACACCGCAAAGTATTTATCAGGTCGTGTTTTACGGAACTTTACAAAATTAGATGAGGTGTGTTAGGCTATGCGAAAACTGTTCGGTTTGTTGTTGGTGGGCCTGATGGCCCTTAGCGTCGTGGCCAGCGGTTGTATAAGTGGTGGAACAAGCAGTTCAAGCCAGAGCGGCACCGCCACGTCCACGTACGCCCCGAGCAAGATAAACATTCTCTACACCTACACCGGCTCCTTCAGCGACCCGGCAAAGGGCAAGCAGGCCGCGCAGGCCCAGCTCCAGCAGGGCGCGTGGGTCATCTACCAGGTTGCAGGAGGAACCGGTCTCGGTGTCTTTGAAGCGGTGAGTGACTACCTCAAGGCCAACAACAAGAAGATGGGCCCGCCTTTCGCAATAGGCGTTGACTCGGCCCAGGACTGGATTAAGCCCGGCGTTATAATAGCCAGCATGATGAAGCGCGTTGACGTTGGTGTTTACAACGCCGTCAAGCAGGCAGAGGAAAACCAGTTCAGGGGCGGTGTCGTCGAGCTTGGCCTCAAAGAAGGTGGAGTAAAGCTATCAACGATAGCGGACGTTAAGGCAATGTTCGACTCCCTTCCGGCAGATGTGAAACAGAAGAAGCTTCAGGAACTCGGATTCCAGAACGAACAGCAGCTCCTTGAGTATCTCAACAAGACCCGCCAGCAGGTGCCAAGCTGGATATGGCAGGCCGTTGACCAGCTTCAGCAGGAGATAATCAGCGGGAAGATATTGGTTCCGAAGGCCACCCAGAAGAGCCAGATAGAGGAACTCAGGAAGGCCACCAGCTGGCAACAGATGGAACAGCTCGGTAAGGAGTGGGCCGCCAATGAGCCCAAACCTGAAACCTACTTCAACAAGACCCTAAACGAGAGGCAGAACACCAAGAAGATAGCCATTGTTTTTGACGTCGGAGGTAGGGGTGACCTGAGCTTTAACGACATGGCTTACATGGGTGCCGAGAGGGCCGTGAAGGACTTCGGTTTAACCCTCACCCAGCTCCAGAGCAACAGTCCCAACGACTACTACACGAACCTCCAGAGCCTCGCCAAGACCGGTGAGTACGACATAATCATCGCGGTAGGTTTCATGATGACCGATGCCGTAAAGAAAGTTGCACAGGAGTATCCAAAACAGAGGTTCGTTCTCATCGATGGCTACGACCCCAACATGCCCCACAACGTCCAGATGGTCCTCTTCAAGGAGAACGAGGGTTCAGCCCTGGCAGGTGCCCTTGCGGCCCTTATAGCCCTCAATGACCACAAGGACACCATTGGAATAGTCCTGGGCATGGAGATTCCGGTTCTCTACAAGTTCGAGGGTGGCTACCGCTTCGGTGCCTACTGGGCCCTCGACTACTACAAGAACCACAAGCAGTAAATTCCTTTTCTCTTTCCGTTTTTCGTTTTGGAGGTGGTAGAATGGAAGAGAGGACTCCAGTGCTTGAGATGAGAGACATCGTCAAGGTTTATCCCGATGGTACGAAGGCCCTCAAGGGGGTTACAATCAAGGTCTACGAGGGCGAAATACTCGGTCTTCTGGGCGAGAACGGTGCAGGAAAGACCACTCTTATGAAGGTTCTCTTCGGGATGTTAAAGCCAACGAGGGGCAAAATCTTTCTCCGCGGTAAGGAAGTCCGCTTTAAAAGCCCCGCCGATGCCATAGCGAACGGAATAGGGATGGTTCACCAGCACTTCACCCTGGTTGAGGTCTTCAACGCCCTCGAGAACATAATCCTTGGAATGGAAGGTCATGGGATTTTTTCGAAGATAGACGTTGAGAACGCGAGAAAAAAGCTTCAGAAGCTCATGGACGAGCTGAACTTCCAGGTTCCGCTTGACGTCCCCGTTGAAAACCTTCCCGTCGGGGTTCAGCAGAGGATAGAAATCCTCAAGATGCTCTACCGCGATGTTGACATACTCATCCTTGACGAGCCCACAGCGGTCCTCACACCAATAGAGGTCAAGGAGCTCTTCGCGGTTCTTAGAAAGCTCAAGGAGCGGGGAAAGACGATAATTTTCATCAGCCACAAGCTCAATGAGGTAATGGAGATAACCGACCGCGTTACAGTCATAAGGAAGGGTGAAGTTGTTGGGACTGTCAAGACGAGCGAAGCAACTCCCCAGCTTCTCGCGAGGATGATGGTCGGAAGAGACGTCGTCCTTAGGATTGAGAAGCCCCCAAAGGAGCCTGGAGAGGTCATCTTCCGCGTTGAAGACCTTTGGGTCAAGGGAGACAGGGGCGAGGAAGCGGTTAGGGGTCTGACCTTTGAGGTCCGTGCCGGGGAGATATTCGGCATAGCTGGTGTCGAGGGCAACGGCCAGAGCGAGCTTATCGAAGCGATAACAGGCCTGAGAAAAATCGAAAAGGGCAGGGTTTACCTCAAGGGCGTTGATATAACGGGCAAGAAACCGAGGGAGCTCTACGACTTGGGGATTGCCCACATTCCAGAGGACAGGACTCACATGGGTCTAATCCTTGAGATGAGCGTGATGGAAAACTCAATCCTCGGAATGCACTGGAGAAAGGAGTTCTCCAGGGGATTTCTCCTCGACTGGGGCAGAGTTGAAGCTCACGCCAGAGAACTCGTTGAGGAGTTTGAAATCAGCGCGCCGGGAACCAAGGCTCCCGTCAAAAGCCTCAGCGGTGGAAATCAGCAAAAGCTAATAGTTGCCAGAGAAGTCAGTAAAAGACCGGAGTTCATCATAGCGGCCCAGCCGACGAGGGGTGTTGACGTCGCTTCGACCGAATACATCAGGAACTACCTTGTAAAGCTCAGGAACGAGAACAAGGCAGTTCTACTCGTCTCAGCTGATCTGGATGAAGTTCTTCAGCTCAGCGACAGGATGGCGATAATGTACGAGGGTCAGTTCATGGGAATAGTCAATCCCGAGGAAGTTACTGAGGAGCAGATAGGACTCATGATGGGGGGTGTTAAGGGTGAGCCTCAAAAATGAACTCAGGAGCTACCTCAAACCTCTGGGTGAAAGTGTGCTTGCAATCCTCATCGGGGCCTTTATAGGTGCCGTGGTTCTCTGGCTGAGCGGATACGATGCTATAGCTGCATACAAGGCTCTTATCCAGGGTTCGTTTGGATCGCTTGGAAACTTCGCCGAGACGCTGAGTAAATCAACGCCTCTTATCCTCACGGCAATAACCTTTGCAATAGGGGCGAGAACCGGCCTTTTCAACATAGGGGCTGAGGGCGCTGTTTATTTCGGGGCAATAGCAGCCGTTGCAGTGACACAAAATCTCAGGAATCCTGTATCTGGAATTCTCGCCGGCCTTCTGGTGGGTGCCCTGTGGATGCTACCAGCCGCTGTTTTAAAGGTGTACCGGGGGGTTCACGAGGTTATCTCCACCATAATGTTTAACTGGATTGCTTTCTACCTTGCAAGCTGGCTGGCCTTGGAAGTCTATGAGAACCCCATGAACCCCAACAGTACCCTTCCAATCCCACCGGGCGCGAGGTTGCCCCTTCTCGTCAAAAACTCAACGCTTTCTCTGGGCTTTGTCATAGCCCTGTTCACTGCCGTTGTGGTGTACATCCTGATGTGGCACACAAAACTTGGCTACGAACTCAGAACGAGCGGATTGAACAGTAAGGCCGCTGAGTACGGGGGGATAAACCCGAAGGTTGCGATGCTCTGGTCCTTTGTGATTGGCGGCATGACGGCAGGACTGGCCGGGGCCCTGCAGGTCATGGGAGTTCCTCCAAGCTATTCAATCAGCCAGGGATTGGCCAACGTCTACGGTTACGGTTTTGACGGAATCGGAGTTTCCCTCGTCGGCAGGAACCATCCACTTGGCGTTATCTTTGCAGGAATTCTCTTCGGCGCTCTAAACGCCGGGGCAACACAGATGCAACAGACTGGAGTGCCATTGGAGATGGTTAAGGTCATTGAGGGAATCATCATTGTCGCAGTTGCCGTTCCCGGACTGCTTGACATGTTCCTGAAACTTTTCAGGAGGGATAGGGCGTGAACGGGGCTATTCTTACAAGTCTGATTCTGGGTTCGCTCGCGGCGATGGTTCCAATAGCCCTCACGAGCATCGGTGCGGTAATAAGCGAGAGAGCTGGCGTGGTCAACATCGGCTACGAGGGAATACTTATGCTCTCTGCATTCTTCGGGGCAATCTTTGCAGAGCTGGCCAACAACGGCTGGATTGGACTTCTTGGGGGTGCCCTAACGGGAATAGTCATAGGCGTTATTCACGGCGTCATAACGGTCTACCTCAAAGGCGACCACGTCATCCCGGGAATAGGAATAAACCTCATCGGCTACGGCGGGGTTGCGTTTGGCATACTGGCCTACTGGGGAACCGCCGGCCAGCACCAGGTTCCAAGCAGTGCCCAGATAAAACCCCTCTGGATGAACGCGTTCGGAAACTCTCTCAGCCCAATGGTGCCGATAACGATAGCGATAGCCTTCATAGCATGGTGGGTGCTCTTCAGGACGCCCTTTGGGTTAAGAATCCGTGCCGTTGGTGAGAACCCTGAAGCTGCAGATGCCCTTGGAATAAACGTCGAACTCTATCGCTTCACCGCTGTTTTGATAGCGAGCGCCCTGGCTGGAGTTGCAGGGGCGTACCTCAGCGTGGACTGGCTCGGAACTGTTACAAAGACAATAGCCGCAGGTAGAGGTTTCATAGCGTTGGCCAATATGGTCTTCAGTGGTTGGAATCCGATTATCGCCCTCGGCGGAGCGTTCCTCTTCGGGTTCTTCGATAACCTTGCCATTTACATCCAGAACAACCCCTGGCTGGCCGGAACGATACCCTGGCAGTTCATAGCGACACTGCCGTACGTCGTG
>JALSNG010000018.1 GCA_026987155.1 Thermococcus sp.
CTGAAGTTTACTGGAGCTTCGTCGAAACAGTCAGGGGATTGGCAGACGCCGCTAAGGCCTTTGGCCTGGCCTACGTCAGCGGGAACGTCAGCTTCTACAACGAAATCGCTGGAAGGCCGATAAAGCCGACCCCTGTTGTGGCAGGCATCGGAAAAGTCAAGCTTGAAGAGATTCCTGCGGGAGAGTTTGAGGAGGGCCTTCTCATTGGGGTGGTCGGCATTACAAGGCCCGAACTCGGCGGCTCAGAGTTCTACAGGGCCTTCGGGATTGAGGGCGGCTTTGCTCCCCGTGTAGACCTTGAGGCAGAGAGGGCCAACGCCGAGGGAATCCTGACGGCAATAAAGAAGGGTCTCGTTAGGGCGGTACACGACGTTAGCAGGGGAGGAATAGCGGTGGCTCTGGTGGAGATGGCCGTGGCTGGTAGAACGGGCTTTACAGTTGATATGGCCAGAATCCCCTCCGAAACCTCTAACCCAATTGAAACGGCTTTCAGCGAGAGCCACGGGCGTTACATCGTTGCCTTCCCTGAGGAGAGCCTTGAGGAACTCAAGTCCTTATTCAGGCACTTCGCGGTAATTGGCCGGGCCGGGGGAAAGGAGGTAACCTTCCTCTGGAACGGGAAGGAGCTCCTCAGGAAGCCCGTGTCGGAACTTAAAGAGGTTCACGAGTCCCTGCCCAAGCTGATGGGTGAGGAGGAATGAGAATAGCGACCTACGCTTCACACTCGGCCCTTCAGATTTTGAAGGGGGCAAAGCAGGAAAGTTTTGAGACGGTTGCCTTTGGAAAGGCCAGAGCTAAGCCGCTCTACACCAGGTACTTCCCGGTGGCAGACTACTTCATCGAGGGGACCTATCCCGAGGAGAAGCTCCTCGAGCTCGACGCTGTGGTGATTCCAACTGGTTCTTTCGTGGCCCATCTCGGCATCGAGCTGGTGGAGAAGATGAAAGTGCCCTACTACGGAAACAAAGCCGCCCTCAGGTGGGAGAGCGACCGCTCACTGGAGAGGAGGTGGCTCGAGAAGGCGAAACTTCGCCTCCCGAGGGTTTACGAGGATCCAGACGACATAGACGGGCCTGTAATAGTCAAGCCCTTTGGTGCCAAGGGTGGAAGGGGCTACTTTTTAGCCAAGAGCCCCGAGGACTTCTGGAAGAAAGCCGAGAGGCTCGGCATTAAGGACAAGGAGGAGTTGAGCGGAATCCAGATTCAGGAGTACGTCCTCGGCGTTCCCGTTTATCCCCACTATTTCTACTCGAAGCTCAACCGCGAGCTGGAGCTGATGAGCATAGACAGGCGTTACGAGTCAAACGCCGACGCGATAGGAAGGATTCCAGCCAAAGAGCAGCGCGACCTCGAGATAAGCACCAACTACACGGTGATTGGAAACATCCCGCTCGTCCTGAGGGAGAGCCTGCTGATGGACGTCATCGAAGCAGGAGAAGGGGTTGTGAAAGCGGCGGAGGAGCTCATGGGCGGTCTCTGGGGGCCGTTCTGCCTTGAGGGTGTCTTCACCGAGGAGCTTGAGTTCGTCGTCTTCGAAATCTCTGCCAGGATAGTTGCCGGGACGAATCCATTCGTCCATGGTTCGCCCTACAGCTGGCTTCGTTATGATAAGCCCGTCAGCACTGGGAGGAGAATCGCCATGGAACTGAAGCAAGCTGAGGACGAGGAAAGGCTCGACGAGATTTTAACTTGAACCTGTTTAATTTTCGCCCGGATAGGTTTATAAATTATCACTCGCATGTTGGCAAAAAGGTGGTGCCTATGTGGGAGGAGTTCATTAAAGAGAAGGTCGAGGAGATTAGGGAAACGGTCGGCGATGGTAGGGCGATAATAGCTTTAAGTGGTGGTGTTGACAGCTCAACTGCCGCGATACTCGCTCACAAAGCAATAGGCGATAAGCTCCACGCGGTTTTTGTGAACACAGGCTTCATGAGGAAGAACGAGCCGGAATTCGTCGTCAAAACATTCCACGACGAGTTCGGTCTCAATTTACATTACGTCGATGCCAGCGAGCGCTTTTTCGATGCCCTCAAAGGTGTCACAGACCCCGAGGAGAAGAGGAAGATAATCGGCAGGGTCTTCATCGAGGTGTTTGAGGAAATCGCGAGGGAAATTAACGCTGATTTCCTAATCCAGGGAACGATAGCCCCGGACTGGATCGAGAGCAGGGGCAAAATCAAGAGCCACCACAACGTCGGTGGCCTTCCAGAGAGGCTCAACCTCAAGCTCATCGAGCCCCTCAGAGACCTCTACAAGGACGAGGTTAGAGAGCTGGCGAAGGAGCTTGGATTACCAGAGAAGATATACAACAGAATGCCCTTCCCAGGGCCGGGGTTGGCTGTGAGAGTTCTCGGGAAGGTTACCCCGGAGAAGATAGCAATAGTCAGGGAAGCCAACGCCATAGTCGAGGAAGAGATAGCTAAGGCCGGTTTAAGGCCGTGGCAGGCCTTCGCCGTTCTGCTCGGTGTCAAGACCGTTGGTGTCCAGGGCGACATAAGGGCCTACAAGGAAACGGTCGCTGTTAGAATCGTTGAGAGCCTCGACGGAATGACCGCAAATGCCATGAACGTCCCCTTCGAGGTCCTCCAGAGGATAGCGTTCCGTATCACAAGCGAGATTCCAGAGGTTGGAAGAGTTCTATACGACGTCACCAACAAGCCCCCGGCAACGATTGAGTTCGAGTGAAAGCTTATTTACCTTCGCTTCCAATTTTAAACGGTGAGAGCATGGGGGAAATTATCGAGGTGGTTTACGAAAACGGTGTGTTAAGACCCCTCAAGCCCCTCAAGCTGAAGGAGGGACAGAGGCTCAGGGTGAGGATTCTGAGTACCGGGCTGTCTGGATTCATCAAGAGCCTCGAGGGAGAACTTGAAAGACCAGAGGAGGACCCCCTGGAACTCCTGACAAGGGTGAGGGAGTAGTCATGAGGTTCGTCGTTGACGCTTCCCTACTCATTGACGCTTTCTCCAAATTTGACGAGGAACGGCGAAGGCTTGCGCTGAAGGTCTTTGAAGCGATTGAAGGCCACGAGATCTACGTTCCCAAAATATGCGTAATCGAATTTGTAAACGTCCTGTCCAGGTTTACACCGGAGGAAAAGGTCAGAGAGTTCCTGGGGGTTTTCGATTTCTTTAACCTGGTTGGGGAAAGTGAGTTCTTTGATGAGGCCGTTGAACTGGCCTTCAGGCTTCATTCGAGGGCGGCTGACACTTACTACATTTCAACTGCGATGATTGTTGGAGGCGTTCTGTTGACCAACGATAGGAGAATGGCAGAGAATGCCCGGAGTTCAGGTGTTGATGTGTATTACATCCTCAAAGAATCCGATGCCTTCTTCAAACTCCTGGAGGTGGGTGAATGATAGTCATAATGGACAACGGGGGCCAATATGTCCACAGGATTTGGAGGACTCTGAGATACCTCGGCGCCGAGGCGAAGATAATCCCCAACACGACGCCGCTTGAGGAAATAAAAGCCATGAATCCGAAGGGAATAATCTTCTCTGGCGGTCCGGACATCAATAAAACGGGCAACTGCTCGGCAATACTTGAGCACTACGAGGAGTTCAACGTTCCAATATTGGGAATATGCCTTGGCCACCAGCTCATAGCGAAGCACTTCGGCGGAGAGGTAGGAAGGGGCGATAAAGCGGAATACAGCCTTGTTGAGATAGAAATAATCGAAGAAAACGACATCTTCGCAGGCCTTCCGAAGAGGCTCAAAGTGTGGGAAAGCCACATGGACGAGGTGAAAGAATTGCCCCCCAACTTCAGGCTCTTGGCTAAGAGCGAGACCTGTCCGGTTGAGGCCATGAAGCACGGAAGTCTTCCCATCTACGGTGTCCAGTTTCATCCTGAGGTTGCCCACACTGAGCATGGGGCTGAGATATACCGCAACTTCGCCAGGGTTTGTGGGGAAATTTAGACACCCCATCCTGGCAAAAAATTTTAAAAAAAGAGAGGTTACTAACAACGGTGAGATTTTGGGGCATACCATCTACTATAAAGTCTCGATTGTTAGGTGGGAGGAATTCACCACCTTCCTGAACCGAGTAGTGGCGGGAATTGGGTACAGCATAATGGAAAGAAAGGACACCATAACAATAGACCCGGGGTGTGCATCTATCGAGAGGCTGACGATCCCCAGGAAAGGTGAGGGGTTCGTTAAAACAAACCTCAGAGAACCATTCCACTCAATTTACCTGCTGATCCTCTACTCTGCATCTTCCTTTGGGTTCGTTTTGGTGTGGGAAGACTGAGGGAGGTAAACCTCAATTATCCTTACCGGGATTGCCCCGCGTAATTTTCTGTCTTCCACGAGGAGTTTTACGATTCGCCCTGGTTCCGCCTCGGGAACTTTTTCCACCCAGTAATAACCAGGTTTTACATTGGCGGCAATGTCGTCATGGGCAAAGACCCTAACGAGGTTGTTCTTTACATCTTCAACGATTCCGTAGGTGTGGTCTCTGCCGTACCTCCCTTTAAAGTACCAGCGGAAGGCGAGAACCACTAACAACACCCCGAATAAATAGACGTAATAATAGGTCACTTCCCCAGTAATAGCCCTGAGCAACCCGTAACCCAAGAACGCTCCAAAGGAGATTGCCCCAATGCCGTAATAAAACACCCTGTAAGGCAACGGGTCAATGAAGAAATTCCCGTATTTCCCAAAGATGAAACGCAGGAGGAGGAAGTAGGCCCCACCCGCTAAAACCAAGAGGAGCGGATTGGCCCTGATCAGCAAAAATGTGAGGTTGACCGCGAGATAACCCAAAAGAACAAGTTGGAGGGAGAGGCTCAGGTACTCATGGGGGGTCATCCCTTTAACAAACCTCCTAAGAAATGAAAAAACTGGGGGTTCTTCCTGTACACTCGGAGCCAAGATTTCCCTCAAACATCTCCACACTGTGGAAGTTGCAGATTCCACGGCTTCACCGAGGCGATAAAGGAAGTCTTCTATCGTCACTGTTCCACCCCCATCATCCGCTGTACCCATAGAGAAGATCACGGTAATACGCGTTCCCGAAGATCTGCCTCGCCGTCTCGGGATCCAAGTAAAACTTGATAGCCCTTAGATCTTCAGAGGGAATCCCTCCCCAAGATATTCCCCAGACAGGATAACCCTTGGGTTCAACTGCATTGGAGAAGTAGTGAGGCAGGAAGTAATAGTCTGCACTGCTCGTGTTGTCGGGAGTTAGCCCAAGAGTGCTAAACAGATTGGCGAGCTTGGGATCGTACTCCCCACTCGGTATTAGGAAGCTAACGAGGCCTATGGGATAGTATTCCCCTTTATATTTGTATCCAAGTTCATCCTGAAGTTTCCTGCTCAGGTCTATGTACCCCTGCTTTGGCCTGGGATTACCCTCAAGCCTGTCAAAGAAGGATAGCCCGCCGTATACACCAAAATATCTCCACTTCTTCAAACAGTCCACAAGCGGCTGAATGTCGTATACCCTGGCATTGGCGGTACGAGTAGATGGACGGTTTTCCGGGGGCGAAAACACCACGGAGCCTCCTGAATAGCTAACGTATGGGTAAGGGGCCAGCACTATCCAACTGAAATATGCATCGTTCCCTTCGTTGTCGAGGGCGACAGATACGTTAAACATCCGGGATGACTGTCCCCCCAACCTTGTCGAGCTCTCGATTGGACTGAAGGTGGCATTCGGATTGTATGTGAACCCAAGTTTCGTTAACTCCGACCCGGATATAAACCTAACCTCGTACCTGCTCTCCACGCCCTTGTACCCAGTTGTTGAAGTACCACTGCCAACGACCCTACTCCAGTTTGAAAGAATAACAAGCCAGTCGTTTCCATTCTCTGTTATGTCGGGATGTCCAGGATTGTCATCGAGGAACTGAAAACTGCTTACGGAGGATCCCTTCTTTTCAAACACCTCTGTGGAGAGCTTATTGAGATCAAGATACTTCCTAACGTACACGAAGTCGTATTCACTTGGGCCCTTATAGAACTGGCCAAGACCTATGGCAGTATCACTTTCTGCGGGATAATCCGAATAATAACTGACCTCCCTCGTGTTTCCGCTCCACGTACCCGTGAACGGCCCGGTCGTGTTCTGGTAGGTTATGAAATCGGCGTAATGATCACCCCGCCAGTCGTACCAGTCTTCGACCGCTATCTCAACATGGGTCCAAGTGTTTTTCAAATAACTGCCACCCCATTCCAAATAATTATACATTCCTGACGCCAAACTCACCTCATCCAATCTGCCCCACTGCCCAATAACGTGCTCCCCATACCCCGAGCCCCCCGTTATATACCACATCCAGAGGGGGCGGTTTTTCATTAGCACCTTCATTCCAACCACATAGGAGCTATACGGAAACGTCTTCTTGCTCCACATCCAAACATCGAGGGTATACCTATTGTTATCCCCATAAAGGTATAGAATTCCGTCTCTTACAGAGTATCTTCCTCTTCCCCTATTCATTCTCACATTCCACTTTGAGGTGTTAAGGGAAGCCCCCCTAAAGTCATCAAAGAACAAAAATACCTCGTTTCCGTTCCCCCGTGTCATGGTTCCCGTGTTGTACTTAATGTAGTACGTCCCCGGCAGGTTACCCCTTACCCATATCAAAGCGCCCTTATCATTCCAGTACTCAATCCAGAAGGGAACGGGCTGGGTGAAGCCTGAATCGGAATAAACTTCTATCTCCGCCCGATTTGATGAGTCGTGATTTACTATGCGTGCTACGCTCGAGTTCAGATATATCGGTATCTGGACGTCAGTAACAGCCCGAGGGTAAGATACGTTTACCATAAGGTAGCCTGCCGATTCGGATGGCCAACTTATAGAAATTCCCCCATCAAAGTCAGTTGTATTTGACTCAGCCTTCAGAGCATACCTCAGGAAGAAAGAACCGAAGGGGATATCTGTAAACACTGGCACTTCCTTTTTAGATCCCCCTGACACTGCCACATTCTGCTTGTAGTATGGAAATATCCATATCGTCCCCCGGCTCTCAAAGGAGGGATCACCGGAGTAATAGATGTAATAGTCCCTCGTAAGACTCGTCTTAATCCACAGGAGTATCCTGTCGTTATCCCAGTGCTCTATCCAGTAGCCCACTGGGTTGCAGGATGAGTCATAGATCCTGAGTGAAGCCTCACTACCGCTGTGAGCTGCACTTCCAAAGGAAGAGGCAACGGAGGCAGTATCAAAGACGAGCAGTACAAGACTGTTCGAAGGTGTGCCCGGAGGCAGGGTCATCCGCACCTTCTTCTCAAATCTACCGTCGCACCATGAGGGACCAGACGAAGTCAAGTTTGCTACTATGACTCCCCTGTCACCTTCTTTGAGAATCACGTCCTGCGGTGAAACCCTGGAGCCACCCACCGTTAGATTAGTTATTGATACGGAACCGTTGGTACTCCATATTCTGAGGGCATTATATTTGAAGTTCTCCCCGAAGACTCCCGCACTTGTAGTCCCGTTGCCGGAGCCGTTGGCAACAGTGAATGGCCCCGTGAATTGTGGAAACGCATAGCCACAAGCCTGTATTGAACGGTGGTACCTGCCGCCCGTGGTAACCGCGTAGTAGGGATCCTCCAAATCAGTGATGGTTATTATCGAGTACACATACCCTTTCCTGGGAATAGGACCAGTGTATATGACTTTACCGGAGAGGTCCCTAACAGTGATGTTTGTCAATCTTGCCTTTATTACTATATGAAATGAGTCAAGCGGAGCAACTGTTATGTCAGCATGGGATATTATCTCCGAAACATCTGGCCTGAGAACATACCCCTGCTTCCGCAAAAGAGTGGAGATGTTACCCCACCAACCACTCAGTGTCTGGTTCTTCATGATTCTACGGACGTCAGGGCTGGCATATAACGGGTTGTTATGATCCCCAAGGAGCAGATCCTTCATGGTTGTGTTGGCTCCAGAGATGAAATTCCCAGTTATTACAACATAGTCAACTTCGGCAACAATGGCCCTCTTTCCCGAGAGCTCCAAAGCCTTTTGGAGATCCATGGAAATATACTTTACTACGTCGAAAGTTCTTTCGGCTTGGACCCTCTCTCCCTGGGCAGAAAGTATATACGAGGATGCATCCTCATATGTTGCCAGCAGGAGCAGCAGGGGAATTATCAGCAAAAGTACCGTCGTATTGAGCAGGAAAGCTCTCCTCTTCATCCACCCTCCCTCCATACCCTAAGGGTTATTGTTATCGGCGAGAAAAGCCCCGGAATGTTACCCATGGATACAGTTTCTATCCTCAGACTTGCAGTGGGCTTGAGGTCTATGGGATTGCTCGGGGAACCGTCAAAAGGTGTCTCGGTCCAGCTCTTAGGGTTGACGTCATTACGGTAATTGAGTTCGTTGAAAAGCCTTAGAACTGCGTCATCCACCGCATACAGGTAGGGCTTTAATTTGGTTACGTTAATGCTAAGATAAGGTGGGTCACCCACGAGGATGGTGGCTTGTCTCGAACCCCCTCCAAAGGAGTACCAGTAGGTTAGATTGTACCCATTGTACTCAGGGTACCCCTGAAGAAGGTGGGGGAAAATGTCTCCATAACCAACGTACCCTTGGAGGAAATACTTGATCATTCCACGACTTTCCCCATCACGTACTTTAGAATTTCCATCCGTCATTTTAATATCAAAGCTGTTGGTATCCCCAGGAACCATCATCCAGTCATAAAGCCTTGTGTAGGCAACTCTTAGTGCGTACCTACCCAGGGGACCTCTGTAAAATCTACCTCCATTCTCATATAGATTTTGGTAAGTATTGTAATCTGCAAAAGAATATCCAACCCACCAATCAGCATACCATGGTGTGGCTTTTGGAGGGAGGTAATAATTTACTTGGAGCCCCCTTCCAGTGTAGCTAACCCTTGGATCTCCATAAGGGAAATAAATTGCAAGAGGAATACTGTATGGAGTTATCAGAGTCCGAGGGACGTAATCTATCCTAATGTAAGAATCAGGGTATCCGTAGAGAACCCTCTCCCTGACGTTGGTGTCAAGAGTACAGTCGATTCCATCACACCTGGCCCCGCTGTATTCCCATCTACCGGTGCGAGAATTGTACTTTGCATCAAAGCCAATGACGAAGTCAAAAACCATTTTACTAAGGTTTGCCTTGAACCCTGCATAACAGTCGCTACCACCGCAGAGAACAGAGTCTACGGCACTTTTGATATCAGCATCGTTGAACTCCACGATTCCATCTGCGTCGGGCTGCTTGGATGTCAGGAGGACGAGGTTCCCCCCGAGACCGTAGTAGAGATAAACCTTGCTCACCCCCTTGACCTTGAACTTCATGTTTATCCCGGTTATATTGCCTGGCACAAACATCTCAAAGAGATAGAAGAACCCGGTGTACTTGGAGTCAACGCTGTAAACCCTCACAATACCCGGATCTTCTATGGAGGTGGATTTTGATTTATATTTGACGTAGACGGTGGTGCCACTCGCAGAACCTATGCCATCCTGGCCATAACTGTCGGTAGGATTTGTATATACGGTTGTGAAAACATTTTTTCCCGGTCTCATACAGCTCGTTATGTTCTCATTGATGGTGCTTGCGACCGGACCGTAAATGCATTCGTGTTCGCTGTCCCCCTTGTTTATCTCAACAGTCTGATGTTCACTCATTCTTCTGACGAACTTGGCATCTGCACTTATTATCTCGGCATCTCCTGGGAGAGTTATCACCCTGGTCAGCTTCAGAACGTTGTCGTTCCAATCCACATCATACGGACCTGCCAGTACACGGAACCACCCAAAGAGGTCCTCCCTGACGAAAGAGAACCTCGTGAGATACGCCCTCGCCATGTACCCCCTCGGCGTCTTATTGTATGCATAGCCACTCAGAAGAAGGGTAGCAGGGCTTATATCATTTGCATTCTCGGGCATCGAATTCATCTTTTGGAGATACGGACTGGTGTAGTTGTTAATGAAGAGTTCATAATCATAACCTTTGAGGGTGTTGTTGAGTAAATAGCCGAGTATTATTTCCGCGTTGTGGCGGAGTTTAGTCTCATTGTACAACGGCCCCGTGGCCCAGTAGGTTGTAACAATATCAAGGGGACTCATGGTGGGACTCACGAGTGAGGTGTTGAGGATCCCTTCTTTGGTCCAGTTGGCTATCACCGAAGCGGGAACAAGGTCCGTGAGAGGAACCGTTCTCAACAGTGTTAGGGTATTTTCGGCAACGTATTTATCCTGCAGTCGGGAGTATGAGGTGTAAACGTTGCCCGTTTGGGACTGAACTGCAGCAATACTCGCCACAAATATCATGACCAGTACGAGGGCAAGCACTGCATCCAGCGTGAAGATAAAGCCCCTTCTCCTCATCGGTCATCCCACACCCACAATTTTACTGAAAAAGGCTCGGCTCTGGGTTCGAGTAGTCCCCCAATCCCACCTATGTCCACGAGTTTTACATTGCTGAACGTCAAAGTGTAGAGCCATATCTCCACCGCCTTCCCTCCAGATTCCGGATTAAATGGCGAGAACACGTCATTCCAGGGAACCAGGACAGAACTTGAATTTCCATGATAGACCCCTAAGAGCCTAACACTCCCGTTGCTCTTCTCCCAGAGGGCAGCTCCAACAGAGTCTCCAACCCTCCAAACACCAAGAACTTTGGTGGCGTTGCCATCCATTATGACAAACACTGAGTAACCCGTCTCATTGGGCGTTTCTATTTCAAACAATGAGTAAGGCGGTACTGGATACATTAGCTTGCCCGAGATTACTCTTTTAATGCCACTTCCCAACAGGACTATTTCGCGGGAATAGTTTCGTATACTTAGAAAGGTCCTCCTTTCGGCCACTTCCACCCAGGGAGAGTTGGCCCTTGACTCAACGATACTGTTAAAATCCAGATTTGTCGTTATGGTGTCGTTTATTTTTACGATGACCCTGTAAAATTCAGGAGAAACCTCACTGACATTTCCCATGGAGATCTCCGGAGAGACACTGGTTGGGAATGTATAGTTTGAGGTAACGTTGTTTACCTCAATCGGAAGTCCAGAATTCCAGCAGGGGGGCAGGGGCTCCTGCCACGAGGAGGGGATGTATCCGTTAATAGTAACACTCACAGCCTGGGGCTTACTCGATGGAATGAGTGTGCCCAACACTATGGAGTTGAAGTCCAAATCCGATACAGGCACCCATGAGGAGCCATTCCAAAGGTACCACGAGGCCTTATTCCAAGGATCACCGGTGGCAACGTACCAGGTGCCCATGTATCTGATGTAAAGGTCACCCGGAGACCATCCCGAAATTCCCGTACTTATCGAAAAAGCATTTCCAGGGTCAAAGAGGGGCCTGTGTTCGGAGTTGCCGAATATGTAAAGGTCCCCCGCAATATTGACGGTTCTTGAACCCTCACCGTAAACCACAAGGGCACCGTTTATGAACGCATCGCCTTCCACATGTACAGTCACTGCCCCACGTATTATCCAGTCCCCGTCGATGGCGAGATATGGTTCATCAAGCCCAGAGTTGGGCTCTCTTCTCGTTGCAGGCGGATAGCGGCCAATGTCATAGGTCACAGAGCCTCTGCCATCCAGGTCCCCCAAGACGCAGAAGGACTGACTATCCACCACGTGCAGGCTCCCCGTAACGAGGAGGGGATCACATTTTGAGACCGCCGGATAATCCAAATCGTACCGTTCACTACCGGCAACTTGGCAGTCTCCCGGCCATTCCCTAAAGTCCCCAGCTCCCGTTCCCGAAAGAGAAGGATCCCATGAGTAAGTAACATTAAAGTCCCACTTACCTTTGAGGAACAGCAACTCGAAGTCTTTGTCGCCACACATTTTCTCAAGGGAAGATTTGACCGCAGGTACTCCTCTCCCAACGGCCCTCAAAAGAGCCCCAACCTTTTTTTCAGAAACTCCTCCGCTCATGTTGCTCGCAAGCCCCACAATCCTAACCCGGGAAGGGTCATCAACCCAGTTCTCCGGTTCCCCCGGGCTTTTTGTGAGGACGTCGAGCATGTTATCCGCTATGTTGGCCCTCTCATACCAGCCCACCATAGAGGTTATCTCGTTCCTCAAACCCTCCGAAGTCGCGGTAACGGTACCGAGCATCAGAACGACGAGCACGAGTGCTATCATGGCATCGAGGGAAAAGAGCTGGGCCTTTCTCATAGGTTATCACCCACGTTCACAGTGATTGTGAACCTCTTCCCGCCCATGTACAGGTAATCTCCTTCACGCCTGACGTTGGGACGTGACGAGATGTACCTCAGGATGTACTCCTTGATCTTGTCCTCCACGACCGAAAGTTGTGTGGGGGTGAATGAAACCCCCGTGCCGATGTAAACGGTTACGCCAACCTCCCCCCCGTTTTCAACCACATTGATTCCTTTAAAGGAGAAAAAGGCGTAGGAACCGTTGGTGTATGTTAAAACAACATTAAGCGGCTGATGCATGCTGTCAATGACGAACACCCCCTCGTTCAGGTAATCACAGGCAGAGGAAGCGGCATCTCTTACATAGACGTCCATGGTGGAGACTGTGGACGATCTGAGGTAGGATGGTACTATGAGGGCTACCCCCGTTAGGATCACCGCGATTATGAACATGGCCTCAACGGCGGTCTGGGCCCTACGGCGAGAGGACGACATCAACCCTGCCCTCCGTCTCATTGTAGATACCCCTTATCCAGAAAGATGTGCCGCTCCCAGCCTGCAGGAGTATCACGCTCTCCTTATAGAGGGGGACCTGAAGTTTTTGCTCCACATAATACTCCTTCCCGCCTATTTGGGCAGCTATCTGCACCGAATCGGTCGCATTGTTCAGGCGGACGATAACGTAATCTCCATTCTTAAGCTCAAAGGGGATCTCCTTCTTCACCTCAAAGCCGCTTCCGATGGAATATACTTTGGTGACACTGTCCCTCACATCGATAGAGAACACCTTCAGCTTTGTGGTGACGTCAAACGCCTCGGCCCCGGTCCTCTGGGAGGTCCCAATGTAGACTAAGTTGAGCGTCAGGAGAGCCATTAAAGTGACCGCAAAGAGGAAGTCAAGGCTTATTTGTCCCCTCATCTCACCCACCGGGGTTTATGTTTATCAAAAGGGCCCCTTTGGCCAAGTCAAACTTCCAGCTGTCTATCTTGTCCGGATCCCACGTGACAACTATCTTGAGTTCTGATGGAAGCAGTCCAGGATCAAGCTGGATGCCGTACACTTTGTTAAAACCAGGCCTGCAAGGGTTTAAACCGCGTATCATCCTCTCACCCAGAGGATCCCACGTAGAAATCCCACCCTTTGTCTCGCTGAGGTTACACAGGGTCTTGGGGTAGAGGGAGTAGCTCCAGAAGACTTCCTTATCTCCCCCGTAGAAAGAAGTGGAGTAATCCGAGTTCCTCGGCAGAACGGTCACGTACGTTCCGTTTCCCGTCTTATCGTTATCGAAAATGTAATCAGGATTGTAACCGTAGGTTATGAATATGACGGGATCCGAGACTTCGAGTGCCTTTGAAAGCATCTGTGGATCCCTAAGGAAAGTCAGCTTGACGTAGGCAGTTGCCTTCGCACCCGGTCCCTGGGAGTAGACCTGAGATATCGTGTTGGATATCGCGTTTGCCAAGTTCTTCTCCTCAAGGCTTACGCTTATCCTTAGGTTCTCGGTTGAAGGGCTTCCATTGCTGAAGGTCACGTTTCGCACGGAATACAACAGTAATATGAGCATGATTGCAAAGACCATCATGAACTCCAGGGAGATCTGACCTTTTTTCACACGCTTTAACATCAACTACCCCCCTCTCTGTAATAGAATGTGACGAGGAGTATTTAATACTTACTCCAAATGTTTTTCGGAATCCACTACCGCCACGAGCTCGGTGCCCCTCTTCTCAACCCTCACTCCAAAATAACCGCCACTGAATATCTTAAACCGATAGTCCTCCCGAGATAGGCCGTACTTCCCGAGAAGGGACCTGAGTTCATCGATGAAAAACTGCGTCAACTCGTAGTATATTAAATCGAGTCTCTCCCTGCTCGTGTCCCTAACGAGCAGGAGGAGTGGCGTCACCGCCAATAGGGGAATTATGTAGGGTTTCCCTGTAATAAACGTAATGGCGAGGGCTATCGCAGCCAACACCCCAAACAGGACGTAGGCCAGCTTTTCCCTCCTCTTAACCTCCTTGGCCTCCTTAACCTTCTTCTCCCATACCTCAAAAAGAACGGGATTGTAAAAGTCAAACGCAGTGTGTCGCTTTCCTCTGGCTATCCTCTCCCTTATGAGGTCGTCCCAGTCATCCCGGTAGTAAATGACTTCCCCGTGAAGCTTGGCCCGTTCTGCATCAAGGGAGGAAATGATTCTGATTATGTCCTCCGCACTCTCCTTTGCTATGTGGGAATAGACAGATTTCTCGTCGAGATCAAGGGCCGCCTCAACGGAATCCCCCACAGGCCTCCTCATCATGATTTCCTCCTCAACTTCTTGATATCGGGTACATCCTTGTCGATGGCATTAAAGACATCCTCCAGGCGAATATCGCCATCCTCCGGGGCAGGATAAACGTCATCAAAGTCAGGGAGGCCTTTGAGCAACTCCTCTTTTTTAGTCTCGGCTTCTTCCTTTGCGTTCATAAAAGCCCTTGCGTACTCCTTGGCCGTAAGAATTATCTCCTCTATGCTATCACTCTCGTAGATCCCGCTTAGAAGGGTAACGACCTCCACTTCCCTCTCCCTGGGATCGGGGTAAAAGCCGCGAAATATCTGCTTACCCCGTATTTTATTGGTGAGGTAATCCAAAGCCTCGAATATGTCCTTGGCCTTTAACAGTTCAGGGGGACCGTGGATGGCCACCAAGCCATAGAGGGCCGATTCTATGTTAGCATTTAGGTAGAGACCCTCGCTCTCAAAGGATTTAAGAATGAGTCTGGAGAGGCTCTTGACCTTGTTTGCCTCAGCTTTCGAGTAACCGATGGTGGCGAAACTTCCAAAGGCCTTTAGAACGAACTTCAAGTCGCTCGCATCAAGGGTCTGCTCACCAGGAACATCGACAAGCGCTAAGAGAGACGCTATGCGCTCAACTACGGTATAGTTTATCCGTTCGTAGGCCCTGCTTATATCGTCACCCGTCTCTTTCAGTTTATTGTTGTCTATTGCAATTATCGAATCCGCTATCTTGGAGAGCTTGTCTATGGTTATTGCCGCGTTTATGGTCGGACGTATCCCCTCCTCTTTGAGGGGGAGTGCTCCTACGGCAACTACGAGTGAGTCGGGGTACTCTTCCTTGAGTGCCTCAGCAAGTACCGGCGTTCCACCCGCACCGGTTCCACCGCCGAAGCCGAAGGTGAGGAAAAAAATGTCAACATCCTCGTAGCCGATGATCGAACCCACCTTTCTCATCACGAGAGGCAGGTCGCGTCTCATGGCCTCCCTGCCAAGGAGGGGATTCGCGTTTACCCCTTTGCCACCAGTCAGGGATTCCCCTATGAGAATCCTCCTTTCGGGGGGGATGTGTTTGAGATAATCCAGGTCTCCCCTGGATGTGTTCACGGCGAGTGCCTCAAAGTCAACGAGGGAAAAGAGGTCGGCTATTTTTGTTCCACACTGGCCGACCCCAATGATTAGAGCACGCAACCGGTATCACCCCTCCCCCACCAGACGTATTTCCGAGGGATCTATGATACCATCGCCGTTCGAATCCATGGCCCTCAGCACAACGTAGTGTCCGCTGAGGTACTTTATCAGGGATGTCCTGAAGAGGGCCTCCACCAGCTGGTAGTTTCTCTTGCTCCCGACGACCGCTATTACCCTGCTGCCGTGAACCCTTCCCGGAACCACTACTACCACCGAGTCCGTGGGGTACTTGTTACCATCAACGAACACGTAGGCACCACTAACGGAGTAGTTAAGGTACGGGTTGAACTCAGCAACGTTTATCTCATCGAAGGTGCCGAGGAGGATGTAGTTCGTGGTGTTGTTTGATAGGTCGAAACCCTCTTTAACGTGGAGAAAAACCGGGGTTCCGGAGGCTATTGCACCCGCAACTATCGGGTAAACGTTCTCGTAGAGGGGCCCGTATTCCAGGGTGAAGTTCGAGGGATAGTAGAGAAGGCGCGTAGTTCCGTAGATGGTTGGAAGTTCAGAGTGCACATGGTCGAGGAGGAAGGCGATGGCGAGGGCCCTGCCACCCAAGGGGAGTGATGAGAGGTCAATCCCCCTGAGCCACGCCACCACATTCTCAGTCACGTCCACGTCAAGGCGCCGAAGTGCCTGAGCAGCTAACACGGTGGGTTCAACTGCGCCGCCCAGCTGTATGTACTTTGAGGTGTATAGCTCGGTGTATCCACCGACGTAGCCCCATACCCCATCGTCGTTCCTCTGCCCAAGAAGCCACTCCACATGGGACTTTAGCTCCTCCCGTGTTGAAACCGCGGAGAGAGCGTTTATTACGAAGGCCGTTGTGAAGACGTCCTTTGTTATCATGTATCCCACGTAGGGTCCGAAGGAATAAACGCCCCATCCGTCACCGCTTATCGACAGGAGCCACTTCTTGCCCTTTACTACTGCGGGATCGCTGGAGGGAATACCAAGCCCGCTGAGGAGGTCGATTGCCATCGCCGTTTGAAGGGGCTGACCGCCCGCTGGATAGCCCCTCCATGCCCCATCGGGGAGCTGAAGAGATTTTATGAGCTCTATGTTTTCTAACTTTTCCTTTTCGTCCAAGGCGCCGGCAGCAAGAAGGATTTTCAGAGTGTAGTAGTAGCCGGGGGTTATCCTGCCGAGTAGCCTCACCCCACCCATCTGAACCGGGAGCTGTCTTTTTGCCCAATTCACGGTTTTTTGGACCTCGGTGGAGTTTTCCCTACACTTCAAAAGGGCAAGGAAGGAATAGTAGGTGGTTCTGAAGTAATCCTGACAGACCTCACAGCTACTGCCCGGCTCCTTTCCCCATGTGCCTGATGGGTTCTGGGACTCGGCAAGGACTTCACACTGGGTAAGAAGGGTTTCATAGTAAGAATCTTCCCCTTCACGAATGAACGAAACAAAGGGGAGGGCTGCGTAGGCCGTCGTGAGAACAGCATCGGAGTAAAACATCTCATCGTTCTTCCAGGAGTATGTGTCGTTGACCTTTATTGCCTTCTTCTCGAGGAGGGCAAGGGCCTTTGCCGTGTCAAAGGAGCCGGGGTTGTAGAGGGAGAGCGCGTAAACTGCAAGTGCCATGTCCTTTGTGTCGAGTTTTCCGGAGAGGACTTCTGATTTAAGCTCCGACAGATCCTTCAGAGCATCATCACTCCTGTGACCAACGTAGTGGAAGGCTATCAATCTTAAGGCCATATCCCTCGTGTCCTGAGGGGTTGCGTTTTCAAGGTAGGAAATGCCCTTGAACACGTAGTAGTCCTTGTCAGTATACCCGGCCATGCCAAGGGCCCAGAGGGCCATGGCAGTCGGATAGAACTCAGAGGGGGAGTCCTGGACATAACCCCAGGCCTCGCCGTTAAATGCTGCCCGCAGGAAGGCAATGCCCCTGTATGATGACGCCCCTATAGAGGCAGGGGGAAGTTGAACTCGTCCGCTCGATACGAGCTTCTGAACAGCACTCAAGCCAATAACAGCGTAGGCAGTGGACGGAACGCTACTAACGCTCCCCTTGAAGTAACCCCATCCACCATCCGGGTTCTGGCTGTCAATCAGAAAATCAGAGTACTCTTTCACGGTGGAAACCGCGTCCCTATCTTCACCTTGGATCTTTTCCATCAGAGCCGCGAGTGCAAAAAGCGTCATTCCAGCCTCATCTATTCTCCCCGTGGAGGCCGCTGAAGCACTCTGCTCCAGGAAGTTCGCTGCACCGTTTAGAAGGGGAACTGCGGAGACGTAAGTGCCCCCCAACATGAGAGAGATAATCATCAGGACCACAAACCTTTTCATCGCTAACACCTCTGGTATCTAAGGGCCCACATTAAATAAACTTTTCTCGAGAAAGTTGGGAAGAAAAAGTCAGTGGGTTATAAACCTGCCCCCAACCCCTTTCCCACTCGAGTCAACGTCGTCCCTCATTATCAGCACGACCCTGCTCGGCTCGTATTCATCCTCGATGTGGTATCCTGGCAGGTGCCTGACGAGCTCCTCCGCGAAGGCTTTAATCTCTTCGTGCCTCGGCATGTTGTTGATGGTTAGTCTGTTCCTTGAGAAGCCCACGAACATGTAGGCTTTGGTCTCGACGAACATCGGATTGGCGAGCTTTATCAGCTTCGCATAGCCCTCCGGGTTGTGCATATTCTCGCCTTTGACGAGGGTCAGCCTGACAACCGTTCTCGTATCAGCGTTGCTCATAAGTCCGAGGAACTCCTTTATCCTCTCCCAGCCGTCAGGGATCATGGGGACGTTAACCCTGTTGTAGGTCTCGATGTCCGGAGCTGTCAGAGACACGTAGAGCTGGGTGGGGAGCTTGTCCTCCCTCTTCATTTCCTCCAGCCTTTCCGGAACGGTTCCGTTGGTGACTATGAACGTGGTAAAGCCTCTCTTGTGAAACTCCTCCACCAGGTCGCCCATATAGGGATAGAGCATCGGCTCACCGGATAGGCTTATGGCCGCGTGCTTTGGATTCCACGCTTCCTCGAACTTCTTCATGTTTATGCCTGGCATTCCCTTGTAACCCACGAGGAGCTTGCGCTGGGCTTTTATGCTCTCCTCGACGATGAATGCCGGGTCGTCCCACGGTTCCGGGAGCTCGGTTCCAAGGAAGCCCTCCATCGGGCGCCAGCAGAATATGCAGTTGTGGGTGCACCAGGCAGTGACAGGTGTCATCTGCAGGCAGCGGTGGCTCGCTATGCCGTAGAACTTCTGCTTGTAGCAGAAGCGGTCGTGCTTTATGCTCTCCTTCAGCCAGTGGCAGAGCTTCACCGAGCTGTGCCTTCCAACCAAGGCGTAGTGCTGCTTTCTAAACAGGCTCGCTATCTCCTC
>JALSNG010000019.1 GCA_026987155.1 Thermococcus sp.
TTTTTCGAGGTTGGATACTCTTCAACAATTTTTTGATCAAGACTGCGTTTTTCCTCAAGGATGAAGTTTTTCAACGTGTCCGGGGTCAGGATGGGAACAGTTGACTTTCCTATGACAGTTCCAGAACCGGTAAACACTATCACCGGTTTAACAAAAATCTTTTGTCCAGTAGAGCGTTCTATGAATCTTGATAGCTCAAGGGCCTGCGCTTTTGTTGCTTTGCTAATGCTTTTTATTTTTGCCCAGCCAGCAGACTTGTGTATCCCCCAGTTATCCCCATTCACCATGACATCCGTGTTGCAGTTCTTTACTTCGATTGCGAACACTCCCCTCTCCGAAATAAAGACATGGTCAATATTTCCTCCATCATGCAGGACGACATCTGAGACAGTACATCCGTTTATACCTTCCAGAACCTCAAGGACGCGGACTTCCCCGATGTACCATTTTAGAAACCTCTCCCCACTTTGCCTTAAATAGAATCCTCCTGCCAACAGGGGTAGCGAGAAAATCGAAAGCGGCGGAGCCACAGCTATCCCTATAATACCTGAGATTACTACCATTCCCATCAGAAAGCTTCCCAGCTTCACCCTGAACTGTCCTTCCTCCCCAGTGTAAAAGAGAAGCTCCGTTGTTCT
Organism: Thermococcus sp.; assembly: GCA_026987155.1. Lineage (GTDB taxonomy): Archaea > Methanobacteriota_B > Thermococci > Thermococcales > Thermococcaceae > Thermococcus. The sequence goes on from JALSNG010000019.1 coordinate 639, forward strand.
CACCTACACTCCACCCCGAGGGCATCCCTCAGAATCTTTCCATGATCGAAGGCCAGCGGCAGTTTCAGCGCTTCATCCGGGGGAACCACATGGACCTCTTCAGCGTCGTCCCCCGCTTTAAGTTCCCCCTCACCAAGGGCTAAAAAGGCCACGGTGACTGTGTGAGCCCGTGGGTCTCTGTCGGGACTGGAATAAACCCCCACAAGTCTGAGAATCCTCACATCAAGCCCGGTTTCCTCCTTGATCTCCCTCCTGAGGGCCTCCTCTACCCTTTCCCCGTACTCCACAAAGCCGCCGGGGAGGGCAAGACTGCCCTTGTACGGTTCGTTCTTTCGCCTTACAAGAACTACGCCATTGTCATATATCACGACCCCATCAACAGTAAGACCTATACACCTATGAAGCTCCACTTTTAGTCCGTATTCACTGGCCAGCTTAGCAAGGCGCGTTTTGAACCCTCCCAACTCGGCATCCTCCGGGGCCTTGACGAGCAGAACGTACCTCTCCATGATACCACCTCAGTGAAGTCCCTTCTCATCACGTTCAGCGTGCTGACGTTTCATCATCGGCATCCTGTGTACGCTCAAAACCTTTATACCCTTTTCACCTCAACGCCACGAGCCAACTTACCGACTTCATCCTCTGAAAAGTCGAGGCCACGTCTTTTCAAAAACAGCGTCACAAAGGCCACTGCACGCTTTAAAGCCTGAATAAAAGGACACTTTAGGTAATAGCCGGAAAACGCTGCTAAAAAAACGTCACCTGCACCCGTGGTGTCCTGAGTCCCAACCGGAAGTGGCCTAAACTCATAGAGCCTTCCCTTGAAATGGGCAAATCCGCTCTCCCCACCCCTCGACACGAGGAAAACCTCGACATCGCTGGGAGAAAAGTTCGAAAGGAAGCGGGCTTCTCCCATGTCCGCATGAACAACCTTGGCACCACGGAGAAACGACGCATCGATCCGAGAACAACTCACCCTTCCCGGATCGGGCCTTCTCACGAATCCCTGCACATCAACAGATACAAAAGGAAACGCCTCCAGGATTCTCGTTACAACATCCTGCGGAATTTCAGCGGCGACTGGATTGAGAACGACTAGTCCGTAGCGGCCGGAAGGAACCTTTTCAATCGGTTCCCCCACGGAGCGAAGGAACAGCTCCCTGCCGTGAGGGGTGTAGTGAAGCTCGTAGACGGTACTCCTCTCGGAGGGTATTATTCGAATCTTTATTCCGAGTTCTCTCAACCCATCGAGCCACCTTCTGGGAAAATCCTCACCCACGCTCGTCACAATCTCGGGCAGGCAGAACTTCGAGAGGGCAAGGGCAGAATAGTAGGCACCCCCGCCAATTCTGAGTTCCCTATCCGAACCCTTCACCACAACGTCCTTCACGATGTGACCGAGAACGAGACATTCCATTTTTGCCCCGCCTAACTTGTTTTTTATCTTCAAAACCCATAAAAATTTTTTGGAAACATACCACAAAACTTATAAACCAAAAAGCGAAAAGTTTAAAAGGATGCGGCCTTTTGGGGTGGGGCTATGAAGAGGTTAGGAAGGGTTTCTCACTACGCAAAGCAGGGCTTCCTTATTCTCCGCTCAAGCTGGGTTCCTGCGCTCAATGAGCCCGTTGTGGACAAAAACCTCCGGTTAGTAGGCACTGTCAAGGATGTTTTCGGTCCCGTGAACATGCCTTACGTGGCAATTAAACCGAGGGTTAGGAAACCCGAGGGTTACGTGGGCGAACTCCTCTACGTGGACAGAAACAGGAAAAAGAAAGAAAAAAGCAAGAGGGTCAAGTCCGGTGGAAGACGCCCTGCCCCCAGAAAAAGGGGGTGAAAGCTTTTGGCTGATAAGAAGGTTTGTCCCATTTGTGGTTCCGATAAGCTCTTTTACGATCCCCGCAGGGGAGAAATCGTCTGTTCTGTCTGCGGTTACGTCCTTGAACAGAACGTGATTGACGAAGGTCCCGAGTGGCGCGCCTTTGATCCGGATCAGAGGGCAAAGCGCGCGAGAACCGGTGCGCCAATGACCCTGATGATACACGACAAGGGGCTTTCCACCGATATAGACTGGCGTGACAAAGACATTCACGGCAATCAGCTCACTGGGATGTACAGGACCAAGATGAGAAGGCTCAGGATGTGGCAACGCAGGATGAGGATAAACGATGCAGCGGAGAGGAACCTTGCCTTTGCCTTAAGCGAGCTGGACAGGATGGCTGCACAGATGCGCCTTCCGAGGCGTGTCAAGGAAGTTGCCGCTTCCCTTTACAGGAAAGCCGTCATGAAGAAGCTCATCCGCGGGCGCTCGATTGAGGGGATGGTCTCCGCGGCTCTCTACGCCGCCTGCAGGATGGAAGGCATCCCGAGAACCCTGGACGAGATTGCCGCCGTTTCAAAGGTCACAAAGAAGGAAATTGGAAGGAGCTACCGTTTCTTAGCGAGAGGACTTAACCTGAACCTCCGCCCAACGAGTCCCATTGAGTACGTTGACCGTTTTGGAGATGCCCTCAATGTGAGTGCGAGGACTAAAAAGAGGGCGAAGGAAATTCTCCAGGAAGCCATCAAGAGGGGCATCACGAGCGGAAAGGGGCCGACCGGGTTAGCCGCTGCAGCCCTCTATATCGCCTCACTCTTAGAGGGTGAAAAGAAAACCCAGAGAGAAGTCGCCGAAGTGGCCCACGTTACGGAGGTCACCGTGAGAAACAGGTACAAAGAACTCGTGGACAAACTTCACATAAACGTCCCAATATGAGGGATGCCCTTGCTGATAGCGGTAACGGGCGACACGCATCACGGTGACAAAACGAGGAACCTCCCTTCCCTTCTTTTTCACCATCTTGTGGAGAGAAACCCCGATTTGATACTCCACACTGGCGACGTTACGTCCCATGAACTCCTGGAGAGGCTTGAGGATTTCGCGCCGGTTATAGCAGTTCGCGGCAACGCCGACCACCTAAATCTACCGGAGGAAAGGACCATCGATGCCGAGGATATTGTAATCGGCCTTATCCATGGACACCAGTTCTTCTCGCTCAACGCGCAGTTTTTAACGCTCAAGGCGCTTGACATGGGTGTGGACGTTTTAATTTTCGGTCACACGCACCGTTTCTACCACGATACTTACTCTGTCCACGGAGAGAGGGTGGTCCTTCTCAACCCTGGCTCACCAACGTTTCCGAGGATGGATTCCGCAGGGTTTGTGCTTCTGAAGGTTAACGGCGAAAGCGTTGGAGTCGAGAGAATACGTTTCTGGTGAAGAGACCTCAGAAAAAGCTAAGGAAGGAAAAGAAAGGCCATCAGCTCTTGATGGCGAGCTTGATGTCCTCGGCCTTGACGGTCTTCCTGCCGGCGTGGTGGGCGAGGTCGACCGCCTTCTTGGCGATCTCCATAGCCTTCTCCTCGAGGTGCTCGGCCAGGAGCTTGGCGGCGTCCTCGCTAACGCGGGCGGCGCCGGCCTTTCTTATCAACCTGTCAACTGGGGCAATCGGCAACTCAGCCATTTTCCCAACCTCCTAAACGTTGTTTTGCAGGTATCTGCGTTCTATTTTAGGAAGGAAGGCCTATATAAACTTTTCGGAAAAGGAGGTTTATGGGGGATGTTTACACCGTTTTTTGGGCGGGATGTTCAGTAATGGGTTATCATCCATGTCTCGAACCAGTGGTTGGGCAATGGCAACCCCCAGTGGAAGATTAAATCCCAGCAGTTTTCTCCAGAATAGGGCATTGCAGTGCTGTCATACCTCAGATTCTAAAAAAGAAGCTCAGTTTTTAGAGCATAGGTGAAGCAAAAACATCCTCAATGTTCGTTTAGAGATAGCAATGTAACAGAATTGAACCATAGACTTTTTATAGGTGACGGTGCAACCTTTAGGCCACTCAGGAGGTGAAAGCATGGTAGAGAAGTTTGACAAGATATACGACTACTACGTGGACAAGGGCTATGAGCCTAACAGAAAGAGAGAGGTGATAGCGGTCTTCAGGGTTACCCCGGCAAAGGGCTACACGATAGAGCAGGCAGCAGGAGCCGTTGCCGCCGAGAGCTCGACCGGAACCTGGACGACGCTCTACGAGTGGTACGAGAGGGAGAGATGGGAGAGCCTCTCGGCGAAGGCCTACGACTTCGTTGACATGGGAGACGGAAGCTGGATAGTGAAGATAGCCTATCCCCTCGACATCTTCGAGGAGTTCAACATGCCGGCGTTTCTCGCGAGCGTAGCGGGGAACGTCTACGGAATGAAGCGCGTGGACTGGCTTCGTCTTGAGGACATTTACCTGCCCGAGAGGTTCCTGCGCGATTACCCCGGCCCGGCCTTTGGAATAGACGGGGTGAGGAAAAAGCTTGAGATCTATGACAGGCCCCTCTACGGTGTCGTTCCAAAGC
>JALSNG010000020.1 GCA_026987155.1 Thermococcus sp.
GTAGGTTCCACCGCTCCTTCGCGTACTTGACCACGTCCACCCTCTGGGTCTTGCTGTTGATTTCCACTATTCCACCTATCTCTTTTTTCTCGGTCTGCTGGACGTACTGTATCCTCTGTCCCTCGGGGATTAGGAAGGTCTTCACGCCAGCTTCATGTGCTGCTGAGGCCTTCTCTAAGATTCCACCAACGGGCCCTATAGTCCCGTCGGGGTTTATCATTCCCGTCATCATGACCTCGGGGTTGACCTTCCATCCCTTCAGTGCGGCTATTATACCAACGGTCATGGTTCCGCCGGCAGAGGGTCCGCCTATGATCGGGGAATCCGCCTTTATCTGGATGAAAACATCGTACTTGCTCATGTTGACCCCGGTAACTTTCCCTGCTACTTGGGCGGCGAGCCTCGCGCTGGCCTGCATATCGACCTCCGCCAGGGGCCATGTCTCGACGTAAACGTGACCGCTTCCTGGGGAGACGGTTATGACGAAGTTGGTAACGACTCCAACCAGCTGGCCGCTTGATGTCTTTGAAACTGCAGGGGCCTTCAGTATGACCGTGTGTCCCTCACTTGGGCACTGTGCAGCCACAGCAGGCATGATAGAAAACACGAGGAGTAGAATCATTGCCGCCGCTATGCGGTTCTTCATCACTCATCACCCTCCCTTTGTTTTCGGGGTTTAATATAGGGTTTGTGGTGCAACCCTCTAACGTCTCCACAGTGCCAGAACGAAGAGGAGAAGGAAGATCACTTCGAGGCCACCTATCACAAGTCCGACGTCCTTCTCTATTCTCTGGGTTAGTTGGAGCAGTTCTACCCCCTTCTTAATTGCCAGCAGCAAGAACGCAACCAGGAGGTAAAGGGCTGGTCTTAGGTGGCTTTTTTTGTAAGCTATGAACGAAACCCCTGCGAGTACCAGTGACAGCATCAAGACGAAGAGTGCGAGTACTACCTCCATGCTCATCATTCTCCATCACCCACTCCACTGAGAAAGTCTATGAGGCTATCCGCAAGACCCTCCCATACGCTCGGCCGGTATTCCATGATGATCCTCGCTATGGTTTCTGGGTCATAGTTTAGGGAATATATCACGCTCCGTCCCCTTCCTTCGGCAGTTATTATGCCGAGCTTTTGAAGCTCTCCTACGTGATAGCTCACCGTCGGCTGGCTCAGTCCGAGGGCCTCTGAAATTTCTTTCTGTGAGAGGGGCCCGTTCATCAGCAGGAGCAGGATTCTCCGCCTGCTTTCGGTGGAAATGGCTATTATCAGCCGTTGGGCCTCTTCCTCGAATCCTTTTGGGAAGATGTATCTTCTCTTTCCTATTTTCCTCGAAAACACGGCACCTTCCTTTTCCAGTTTCCTCAGGTGGTACTGGAGGTCCCCAATCCCTATCCCCAACTCCCTTGCGAGCCCCCTGAACGTTATCCCGGGTTTTTTCGTTATGAGGTTGAGTATCTCATTTCGCCTCTCCATTTTTGACCCTTAAACACTGTGGTTCATTCTTCTATCTCCCCGACCCCTTTTATTTCCATCGGTGCCAATGCTTAACACCTGCAGGAGTTTTGCTATTGGGGTTTTAGTGTTATTCCTTTGATCTTTACAGAGAATAACCTTTTTATAGTTGTGGATAAGATATCCTCTGGTGTTGTCCATGGGGAGGGGAGTGGGGAAAGTCCTCGATGGGTTGAAGCTGGGAGAAACCGTTCTGGTTGAATACGAAGCATATTCGTCGCCTGAACTCTTTCTTGCCATCTTGCAGAATTATGCCCTTGAACGGGGCAAACCCGTGCTCATTGATGATATAGTTGACACCTTACCCGAGTACGTTGAGAGGCTCAAACTCATGGGTGTTGATTTCCAGCGTTTCACAAACGTTAGCGTGATCAAGATAGGGGGATCGAGGGAGAGCGGGAACGTGGTGGGTCACCTCGAGGTGGATAAGTACCGTCTGGATTTCAAATACTATGACAACATCTACAAGAAGGTGGCTTCGAGAGAGGTTATAAATCCTGTTCTCGGGGTTTACAAACTCTTTGGACTCTTCAGGAAACATGAACTCTTAAGGCTTGCGAGAAACATAGCATCCTTCGTTGGTAGGAGGAGTAGGGTGGCTTATTACTTCCTCAACGTTGAGGTCGTTGAGACCATATCCCCTGAGATGCTGCCCCTCTTGGAGGAGGCTTCAACGACTATTCTCAGATGGGGTAGGGAGGGAAGGAGTTACAGACTCGAAGTGGTGAAAGCCTGTGATGAGGACATAACTGGGAGTAGCGTGGTGGTGGGGGTTGGAGATATAAAGGAGGGTAAACTTTGAGTTAAATCTTTTCAAGAAGCTTCTTCCTCTTTTCTTCGTACTCCTCTTCCGTGATGGCCCCCATGTCGTACAGTTCCTTGAGTTTCTTCAGTTTTTCAAGGGCGTCTTCCTCGACTTTTGCGGGTGGATGCTCTATTGTCTTTCCGGCGGGAGCAAATCTCGTAACGAGTTCCTCAGGTTTTTTCAGGTGCCATTCCTCACTCGTGAGCCCCTTGTTGATTTCAATCGTTACGGGTTCAACGGCTATTGCATTCAGGGCGTTTTTTATCGCGTTTATGGTTTCTCTCGCCTGTTCTTTGTTCATCCATCCGAGCTTCAATACGATGTTCTCTTCACCTTTGATCACGAACTCCGAGGAGAGAATCCCGAGCTTTACTTCGACCTCCTTCAGCTTCTGGTAGGGGATAGCCTTTATCTCGTATCTCCCAAGGATCTTTTCATCAACGTAGATTATTCTCCTGTCTGTGACGACCACCCATTTGGGCTTTTCAAGGCTCACCTTCTTTTTAACGGTGTGCAGAACTTCTTCTCCTGGTTCAAGTTGCTTTACAACGGCCTTTGGAAGCTTCATATCCATTCCTCTCACCGTTCTTAATTGGGCGTGACATTATATTAACCTTCCGAGAGCAACGTTTAATACCCGTTTTGACTATTCTCCTCGGGTGTTGCCATGGACTTTGAAAGTAAGCCCCTCATTGGGATGGTTCATCTCAAGCCCCTCCCAGGTTCCTATCTCTACGGTGGGAATCTTGAGATGGTCATTGATTATGCCCTAAAAGACGCTAAAACGTTAGAAAAAGCGGGCTTTGATGCGGTAATGGTTGAGAACTTTGGAGACGTTCCCTTTCCAAAATACGTGGACAGAACCACAGTTGCAGCATTCACAGCGGTGGCAAAGGTCATACGTGAGGAAATAGGCATTCCCCTTGGGATAAACGTCCTCCGCAACGATGGAATGGCCGCTTACTCTATAGCCTACGCGGTAAAGGCGGACTTCATCAGGGTGAACGTGCTCAGCGGTGTCGCTTACACCGACCAGGGGATTGTGGAGGGCATCGCCCACGAGCTTGCCAAGCTGAGGAAGCTCCTTCCAAGCAGGATAAAGGTCCTCGCAGATGTACATGTCAAGCACGCAGTTCATTTCTTTGACTTCGAGGACGCGGTGAGGGATACGGTTGAGAGGGGCCTTGCCGACGCTGTAGTGGTGAGTGGCAGGGCAACCGGAAAACCTGTGGATGTGGAAAAACTCGCCTTAGCTAAGAAAATTTCGTCCGTTCCCGTTATAGTGGGCTCCGGAACGAGCTACAGTAACCTTCCCAAGCTGTGGAAATACGCTGACGGTTTCATCGTTGGTACGTGGATAAAACGCGGTGGAAAAGTCGAAAACGAAGTTTCCCTTGAGCGGGCCAAGAAGCTCGTTGCTCTCGCTAAAAAACTTCAGGAAAAGACGGTTTAATTTTCTTGAATTCGAATTTTCTTTTCCGAAAGGCTTATTATCCAAGAATGCGTAACATTCAAACAAGAAACCTGTCCCGCTTTTCTTTTCTGCGAGATGGGTTTTATCGGGAGTGTGAATATATGTCCCCTGAACCACTTACGGGCTTGAAGGTTCTTGGCCCATTACTTGGGCTTTTCCTGCTTGTTGGGGCAGTTATAGTTTTCCTCCTGCTCGCGAGGTGGTTTCTGGAGATCCTTCGGAGGTTGGCATGATGTTAAAGAAACCCGTCCTTTTCTTGGGGGTTATGCTATTACTTGCCTTACCCGTTTCTGCCTCCCGGTTTCCGGAGCAGTTACCCTCGATAACCAAGGAGGAAGCTAACTCCCTTGGATTGATAATCTCCTACGGGGGAGGGGGAGGCGGCTGGGAGGGCTCGAACTACATCAACTTCTACCAGGACTTCATGTGTGCCAACCACACCCCCGATTACAACAACTACATTCTTGTGGTGGTAACCTATTACACAGACAACGAGGCCGTGGAGCAGTTCAGGTGGTTCATCAAGCAGGGGGAGAACTACACGGATTACGAGTTCGACATAACCGACGACTACGGGCAAAAAGTAGGCGTGGATTTTTGCCACTTTGAGTTCGACTCCGGAAGGAACTACGCTACGTTAAAGGAGGTCTGTGGTAAGAAATACTTTGACGGACACAGCTCTGTGGGGGTGCGTCGTCTCCACGAGGTTCTCGTGGGCGAGCACTACTTGGTGAGCGCTGAAGTTTCATACCTTGTTGGATCGAACGCCTGCAACCTTGAGGGCCTCGCCCCGGTTCTGCTGAACCTATACCTGAGCAGGATACCCAACAGCACGGTAAGGGTTCCGGTGAATGCATCTATCGATGTCTCTGGGGAAGAAAGCACTTCGGGAACTGGCCTGAGCCCAGAGGCAGTTAAGAGGATGAAGGATACCAACGAGAAGCTCAGGGGACTCGGTGAAAAATGGGGCGGCTTTATGGTCATCAAAACGTCGAAGGGGGAAGTTATCAGGGTTGTCAACTCAAACCCGGACTATCATGGCGGTAGCTCAGCCCTTGGCTGGAAGGCCAAGTACTACGGCAACAAGGCCCTCGATGCCTTCATCGATCAGGTTGCCAACTACCTTCCCAAACCATTGGGGCTCTTCAAGGACTACTTCAAAGCCGACAAGGAGGTCAACGTCTTCTCAGACGATGAGATGGTGAGGAAGACCTCCAAAGACCTCCATGTG
>JALSNG010000021.1 GCA_026987155.1 Thermococcus sp.
TGGCGTTTCTCGTAACTGGATACGTTCTCGGAATATGGAACTTCCTCGTCATGCCAAAGTACTATCTCGTGTTTGGAATGAAGGGGCTCCTGATTTCATTGATTCCTGCCCTTGGAGCACTGTTCCTCATGTACAGCGAGGCTGAAACGACGAAAAGAACCCGCTATCTCATATACGAGCTCTTCTTTAAAGTCACCAGGAAGCCAGCAGTAGTATTCACGCTTCTCATGTTCCTCCTCATCATGCTCGGGGTGACCACCTACTTTACGGCCTACAGCGTTCCATACATATTGGGCTTCACTCCAAGTGCCCCCTATGTGGTTCTCTTCAGCCTTCTGACGGTCCTTCTCGTCGTGGTTCTCCTTATACTCGCGAAAGGGAAAACTCTCGACGTGATATCCTTTGTTTCAATACTCTTCATCGCCTTTGCGGTCGTTACCCCCTTCGTGATGAAGGGCCAGGTGCAGGGGGCGGTCACGTCGGAGTCTGCTCAAATATACATGGAGGATGCCTTGTCCGCAATAACCTCCTTCGACCACAGTCTAAACTTCAGTGGGGTTATCTTCCTCCTTGTTTCGGTCATAATCTCCTTTGGTCTTGGAGCTGGTGTTTATTACGTCATAGGAAGTTTCTCTCCCGGGGACCTCGACTTTAAGACGGTCTTTGGCGTGGTGGTTATCCTCCAGATAGTTCTTGGCTTTGCGGCAGCGTACACGGTGGCATATTCCCTTGGGGCGAGCTATCAGGCCCTTGAAAAGGCTACAGTTGCCCTCACCCCCGATGCGACCAAGGCCCTCTTCTATTTCCAGAAGTTTGATGAACTCAAACAGTACACCTCCAACGCAACAGTCACTCCGATGGAATCGGTGGGCGTCCTTTACTCCATACCGGAAGTTATAAAGGACAACATTCCGGGCTACTCTGGTATAACGACTCTTCTCATGCTCTCTCTGTACTTCGCGGGTCTGAGTACCATAATAGTTCTCGTTGAGATGGGAGCTCAGATCTTCCTTGAGGTCCTTCAGGTTGATAGGGGAAAAGCCCTCCTTACCGTATCGGCAGTTGGCTTTGTTATCAGTGCCTTCATGGTAGTCCAGGGGATTAAAACACTCTTTGTCGCCGTGCCGTTTAGTGTTGGAGCCCTAATAGCGGCACTGGAGGCATATCCCCTATTGAATGAAGAGCTCACTGTTAACAAGCCCCTGACGGTGGCAGTGGTGGGCATTTTTGCTCTGATAGGTCTTGGAGCACTGTATTACTCCTTCGTTCAGGGCGGGAGCATGGTGAAGCTCGGTCTGGTGCTCGGTCTGGTGCTCTTTGTCCCGTTACTGATGAATGGGATGCTGCTTAAGGCCCGCCGCTGAATTTTTTCGTTTTCAAAAATTTTTTAAAGGCCCTTCCCAATCGGTTTTAGAACGCTTATGGGAGGTCTGAAAAATGGGAGACAAGACCAAGGTTCAGGTTAGCAAGCTCAAGCCGGGAAGGTACATCCTTATCGACGGCGAGCCCTGCAGGATCGGCAACATAACCGTTTCCTCGCCCGGAAAGCACGGCTCCGCCAAGGCCAGGATCGAGGCCGTTGGAATCTTCGACGGCAAGGTCAGGAGCATCGTTAAACCTACAAGCGCAGAGGTTGACGTCCCGATCATCGACAAGAGAACCGCCCAGATAATAGCCATGACCCCAGACACCGTCCAGATCATGGACATGGAGACCTACGAACTCTACGACGTCCCGATCGAGGGTGGCGTTGCCGACGAGATTAAGGACCAGCTCAAGGAAGGAATAAACGTCGAGTACTGGGAGACCCTCGGCAGGATAAAGATAATGAAGCTCAAGGGCGAGTGAGCCCGGTTCCTTCTTTTGTTTGTTATCTGGCTTTCGAAAAGTCTTTAAAGCGGTTTTTTCAAGCTTGGCTTGGGGAAGGCAATGGTTAGCGTTAACCGGCTGATACTCCGGAAATTTAAAAACATCGCCGGTAGCAGGTACGAGGAGATCTTGAACTCCTACAGGGATTTTTTTCTAACTGAGGAGGAGATGGTTATACCACGCTTCAAGTCTATCCTTATTGCGATCGACAGGTACTCCAGCAACGTTCCGGAGGGGGTTTTTAAGCTGATCGAACACTACTCCCCAGAAAGGGTACTCGTGACCTATGTTGTGGACGAGAACACCTGCCGCCTCATCAGGGAGACACTCGGGGAGGAGGATGCGGATAAGTTCCGGGAGAAAGAGACCGCCCTCGCCCAGGAATCACTCTACCGTGTTAGGGTAGCGCTCAAGGCCCTCGATGTGGGGTGGGAGGAGGAGGTTGTTTTCGCAGATAAGACCACCCACGTTGAGACCCTCATGGGGAAATACGACGTGCTTATAATAGGGAAGCAGTACGGGCTCGAGAGCGCGAAAACTCATCACATAAGCCCACTCGTCTTCAGGATAGTCCAGCACGTGGCCAAACCAGTGGTGCTTTATTGAGGTGGTTGGAATGCAGACTGCTGAGCTGGTGGCACTCTCGGTCTTCGCTGGGGTCTACGCCTTCATCATTAGTGAAAAACTTCACCGTACAGTGGCTGCCATGGTCGGGGCTTCGGTAATACTCCTCTTAAACATCGTCCCCTGGGAGAAGGTTTCCGAGTACCTCGACCTCGATACCATACTCCTTCTTGCTGGAATGATGGTTGTGGTAAACATAGCCCGCGAAAGTGGTCTTTTTGAGTACATAGCCATAAAAACAGCCAAGTTTTCTAAGGGGAACCCCATGAAAGTTCTGCTACTTTTCTCCGTTGTGACCGCTGTGGTTAGTGCCTTCTTAGACAACGTAACGACTGTTCTGTTGCTTACCCCGATGCTGATATATATAACGAGGCAGATGGACGTAAGTCCTGTCCCCTTTTTGCTTTCCGAGGTCTTCGCGTCAAACATCGGTGGGACTGCAACACTAATCGGGGATCCTCCAAACATAATGATAGGCTCAGCCGCTGACCTGAGCTTCAATGACTTCATAATTAACATGACGCCCATAGCATTCCTCGACCTTTTCATAACAGTTGGGATCATATACCTCGCCTTTAGAAATGTCATCTCCACCCACCGGGAGAGGAGTGAGGCCATAAAAATGAGCATAATGTCCCTGAACGAAGAGGATGCCATAAAAGATCGGGCACTTTTCAGAAAATCTGTTATCGTGATATTAAGTGTGGTGGTCGGGTTCTTTCTCCACGATAGCCTTGGTATAAAACCCGCGGTTATTGCCCTCACCGGGGCGTCGGTTCTTCTTCTCTGGAGCGGTGCTTCGCCGGAGTACGCCCTTGAAAAGGTCGAGTGGGCCACGCTCTTTTTCTTTGGAGGACTGTTCATAATAGTGGGAGCCCTCGTGGAAACAGGTTTCATAGATCAGGTCTCGGCTTGGATGATGAACTATATACACTCTGAAACGCAGGCCATACTCATGATTTCGTGGTTCTCGGCCTTTGCCAGTGCCATAATAGACAACATACCTTTTACCGCCACCATGATTCCTCTCATAAAGGCAATGGGTTCGAGCATAAACACGTATCCCCTATGGTGGGCCCTTTCCCTTGGGGCCTGCCTCGGGGGCAACGGGACGGCGATAGGGGCGAGTGCCAACGTGGTGGTGATAGGTATGGCCTACAGAGAAGGTGTTAAGATAACTTTCGTCGACTTCCTCAAGGTGGGTTTTGTGATAATGCTGGTTACCGTTGGAGTGGGGAGCGGAATAATATGGCTCAGGTACGTTGGTCTGTGAGGTGATCGCATGAGGGTTTTAGTGCTCGTTGATGGGTCGAAGTGGAGCCAGAAGGCTGCCTTGCACGCTTTTTCTATAGCCAGGGGAGGGGGTGCAAAGGTTCTTCTGTTTTCAGTTCTCGACAGAAAGGAAGTTCGGGCCATGGCTTTCCACCTCAGCCTTCGGAGCGAAAACCTCGAGGAGATGAAGCGATTCGAGGAGACGGTATGGAATGAAATGAAAAAGAGCGTCAAAGACGTTATTACAAGCCTCCTGGAACTCGGGAGGAGGGAAGGAATAAACTGCTCTTTCAAGATAGTCGAGGGTTCCGCGAGGGAGAAGATTCTTGAAGAAGCCAATAGCGGGAAATACGACCTCGTTGTCATGGGAGCCTACGGGAAGAGCGGCAAGACGAGGATAGGTTCCCTCCTCGAAGATGTCGTTGGGTTCATTGAACCCCCAGTTGTCATCGTGAGGTGAAACGCCATGGAGTTCCTCTACACGTACCGGGTCACTGGACTGGAGTTCCCCCTCGTTGAACCCGATGATGCAAAGTTTGTGATAGTTGGGGTGCCCTTCGATGGTACCACAAGCTTCAAGCCGGGGGCGAGGTTTGGGCCGACTCTGATAAGGCATGCTACACTCAACCTTGAGAGTTATATCCTCGATTACGAAATAGACATAGCCGAGCTTCCGATAGCTGACATTGGCGACGTCTCAATAGTCTCTGGCGATCCCAAAAAAACTGCGGACAGGGTTAAGGAAACGATAGAGGAAGTTAAACGCATCAATTCGGAGGCCCTGCCAGTGCTCTTGGGTGGGGAGCATTCTCAGACTCTTGGGGCTATCGAGGCCCTCGAACCCAAAAGTTACGTTGTCTTCGATGCCCATCTCGATTTGAGGGATTCCTACGAGGGCAACCCCTACAGCCATGCGTGCGTGGCGAGGAGGATAGCGGAGCTTGGGATAGTTGAGGCCATGTTTGGAATCAGGAGCGGAACGAGGGAGGAAGTCCGGTTTGCAGAGGCGAGGGGGATAAATTGGATTCACGCGAGGGACTACAGCTTTGATGCCTTTGTTGAGTTAGTTGAACCCCTCCCCGAGCCGGTTTACCTTTCGGTCGACATAGACGTCTTTGACCTCCCCCTGGTACCAAGCACGGGAACTCCGGAAGCTGGCGGGCTACACTTCTGGAACGTGGTGGAGGCCATTGAATGGCTCGTTGAAAACAAAAAAGTTATCGGCTTCGACATAATGGAGGTGGCGGGGAAAAGTTTGGGTGATCCCACGGCCCTGACAGGAGCTAAGCTGCTCTTCTATTTTATAGGTGCAGTGGGAAGACGGCTTTGAACCTTGGGGGAGTATTGCCACCGTCCCAGTTTTTCCCATGAGCTTTTCGGGTTCTTCATGGGGTGGGCGTTCGGACGGATTCCTCTGAACTGAAGCGAACTGTGAAATTGGCCGTTTTAACTGGTACAATGCTCTAAAATTCACTACGCTGTCCGAATGGCTTCACGAAGATTTAAATAGTCCCGTTGTAAAAAAAGATGGTGGTGAGTCCTATGGAGATAGAGTCCGCCATTGAAACGCTTAATTCTTTGAAAATCTCCAGTATAATGCCGCGTATTGAAACAATGCCTGTTGTCACCGCCCAGTCGGACATCTTGAGTGTTCTTAAGATACTCAGGACGAGACACCATGTGTGGGTTGTGAGTGACAGAGACTCCATGGAGCTTCTCGGTGTCATAAGATACCTTGATGTGGTCGATATACTGCTTCCCCCCGAGGCCCACCGGTTCAAGCTCGGAATGACGAGCCGGACTATGAAATCCCTTCTCGGTGGTGCTGCGAAAGCAGTTGACGTCGCGGAGCCAAATCCCCTGTCCATAGGGGGAGACGCCACGGTTCTCGATGCCCTGATGAAAATGAGGAAGTATCGGGTCCAGGTTCTTGCCGTGGTGGATGAAGGGCGGCTCATCGGCGAGATAAGTCTTAGAATCGTCATTGATGAGCTTCTTAGACTCCTCAGGGTAGGTGGTGCTTCATGGAGACAGTGACATGGCTTCTCTTTGCCTTGGGCGTGTCTTTGATACTCGCGAAGATGGGGGACAGCTTAATTGAACGCTTCGAGCTCCCGGGCGTTCTTGGTGAGCTCCTAATGGGAATGATACTCGGCAACCTCGTCTATTTTGGCATCGTTGCGCCCCAGTACCTTCCCATAGTCAGCGGTCAGGGCTTCACGACGGACATGACGGCGGTGGCCAACTTCCTGGCCAAGTTGGGCATAATTTTTCTGCTCTTCCTCGGGGCCCTCGATACCGACATAAACCAACTCAAGAGAACAGGGGTTACTGCCACAGTCTCCACGGTTTTGGGTGTTTTTGTCCCCCTGCTCTTGGCGTGGTTCGCCCTCATGAAGATGGGCTACCCAAGCAGGGAGGCCTTTGCGGGAGGAGTTCTGCTGACGGCGACGAGTATTGGTTTAACCGTTAGAGTCATGATGGACTTGGGCGTTCTTAAGAGTGAAGTTGGTGCCGCGTCGCTGAGTGCGAGCGTCATGGATGATTTTCTTGGCATAGCCCTCGTGATATTTGCGGTTGGGAGTGGTAGCCTGGTTGAGTTGAGTCTTAAAATAGTTGCGTTCTTCCTGATAACCGGTGTTGTGTGGTGGTTTCTCGTCGATTACTACATTGAGTTTGCCGAAAGGCTTCACGTGGAGAAGGGTATACTCGGAATGGCCATAGGGATGATGTTCCTCTTTGCGGCGTTGGCAGAGGGTTGGTTTGCCGCGGCCATAGAAGGTGCCTTCATGATGGGTCTCGTTCTCTCGAAGCTTCCGGAAGGCAAACGCCTCATGGAAGACTTGAGGGCCATCGGCTACGGTCTCCTGATACCCTTCTTCTTCGTTCATACGGGGGCAATGCTCAACCTCACTGTGTTTGAAAACGCCAACGCCCTCGTCCTTGCCGCGGTCATGAGCACTATAGCCGTCGTGGGTAAGGTAATAGGCAGGGGTTTTGGAGCGTGGATTACCGCGTGGGGCCGCGGAAGGTCGTTTCTCTTTGCAAAGGAAAACTTCTGGATGTCCCTTCAGATGGGCATTGGTTCCGTTCCGAGGACTGAGGTAGCGCTCGTTGATCTGATGGTGGCCATCCACGGTGGTGCAATTCCATCCAAGGACGCCCCGGAGTTCATAGCGGCCACCTTAATCTTCATTACGGTTTCGGTTCTCATAACACCGCCCCTGCTCAAATGGGCTTTCAGGAGGGAGATCGAGGAGAACAAGAGCCTCAAGGCCGCGAGGAAGATGGAACAGATAAAGGCCACAAAGGAGAGAATAAAGGAGGTGAAAGAGCGCGGTTAACCAAAGAAGGCCCCCATCATGTCCATTTCTTCTTCGCTCATCGACTTTATTCTGAACTCGGGGACCTCGGTTTTGAGTTTCTCGTATTCCTTCCCAGTTATCTCCTTTGCTTTCCCATCTTCGATCGCGTAGAAAACCCCGTGGTCATCGGTGCGGTAGGCAAAGAGGAATCTATCGACTTCGATGTCATCAAAGCTGACGAAGATTACGTTTCCACCGGTGTAGGGTCTCTTGCACTTGAAGGGAAAGCTCGAGGAGTTGAGCATCGCGTCACCCAAGGCCTGGTTGGCTTTCTCGCCGTTTATCTCCGTCCAGAACTTTTTCCCCTCGAAGTCACCTTCAACAACTATCAGGAACTTCTGCCCATCGAGTTCTACAATGGGTCCCTTCTTTGAGAGAATTTTGAAAAGGTCCACTACCGTCTCAGCGTTTCGCAGGGACGCTACAAATCCTTCAACCTTCATGCAATTCACCATCCGCTCTTCGAGGGGAGGGTATAAAAGCTTAAGCTTTTTATGTTCGAGGACCAACTCCTTTCGATGAGCTCGAGGAGTCGATACGTCAAAAAGTGGGGTGTAGTGATAGTTTTCTCTATCATGGCGGGCTTAGTTGGAGGTTTGGGGGCGGTTCTTTTTAGAATTGCCATCTCTTTCGTCCACAGAATATTCTTTGATTGGATTCTCCCGAGAGTGACCTATGAGGTAGCAGGCGTTAACCTTGGCTATGCTCTCCTTCCCGCGTTTGGTGCTCTCATTGTGGCCATCTTTGTTCTCAGGTATCCTGAGATAAGGGGCAACGGTATTCCGGAGGTTATAGAGGCTGTAATCTTCAAGGGTGGGAACATTCCGGGCAGTTTTGCCGTTGTAAAGACCCTGGCAACGGCCGTAACCATAGGTTCGGGCGGGAGCGTTGGGAGGGAGGGTCCAATAGGGTTCATAGGGGCCGCCTTAACCGCCATACTCGCCCGTTGGTTCAACCTATCCAAGGAGATGAAGAAGCTCCTCGTTACCTGCGGGTTAGCGGCCGGAATAGCCGGCACCTTCAATACGCCACTGGCTGGAGCGATGTTTGCCCTTGAGGTAGTGTACATGGGGGCCTTCTCGATCAACCTCGTTCCGATTTTTGTGGCGGCCATAACCGGCAATGCACTCACCCTGGCTGTTCTCAAAAGGGCCGTGGAAATAGACATTCCCAGTGGGATAGGTCACAGCCTGCCCGAACTCCCCCTGTTCTTCATTCTCGGTCTGGCGATGGGTCTTCTGGCTGCCGCTTACGCGAGGTTCCTGTACGCGGTAATAGAGAGGTTCTCCAGAGCTGGACTTCCCGAGATAAGCAAACCGGTGCTCGGGGGCCTCGGGGTTGGTTTTGTGGGGATGTTTTTCCCCACCTACGGCATCTTCGGAATAGGCTATGAAGGAATGAGGTTGGCTTTTTACGGGAGACTCACCGTAGGTTTGCTGGTTACACTTGCCTTGGCAAAGATGCTGGCAACGGCCCTCACCCTTGGTTCTGGGCACAGTGGAGGCGTGTTTGCCCCCAGTCTCTACATAGGAACCATGTTTGGAGCGGCCTTTGGGGAAATTGTGAGGATTCTTTTCCCAAGTTTTACCGTTAGCCCAGCCGTTTATGCTCTCGCTGGAATGGCAGCATTTTTCAGTGGCATGACCCAGGCCCCGTTGACCCAGATCCTCATGGTCACAGAACTCACGAGAAGCTACGCCGTTCTGCCACCGGTCATGACGTCTGCAACCATAGGATTCCTCACCGCAAGGTTCTTCCTTGGAGGGGAGTCGATATACACCCTTAAGCTCCGGATGAAGGGCTATCACGTGAAGACGGGAAAACCGGTTATACTTGAGACGATCTCCGTGGGGGAGGTCATGACCACCACACCGGTCTATGTTCACAAGGATGATACATTGCTTGACGTTGAGCACCTTATAAGCGAGACTGGGCATGATTGCTTCCCAGTTGTTGATGAGGACATGAGGGTGGTTGGGGTCATAGGTGTGAGGGACCTGCTTAAAAAACCAACCTCTCTAAAGAGGATGAGGGTTGAGCGTTTTCTGAACTCCAGACCCTTTGCAGTTACATACCCAACGGAAACCGCGGAAGATGCCTTCGAGAAGCTCATGGAGTTTGACATGAACCTTCTCCCCGTTGTCAGGTCCGAGAGCGACCCGACACTCGTGGGGGTGATAACAAAGAAGGACATCTATAAGGCATATTACCGGGGCCTGGAGGGGATGTACATAGAGTGAGGTGGTCTCATGCTGATAGATGCGGACCTTCATATACACTCGCGTTACTCAAAGGCTGTTTCGAAGGCCATGACATTCCCCAACCTCGCCGAGAACGCTCGTTTCAAGGGGCTTGGTTTGGTTGGAACGGGCGATATCCTGAACCCCCGGTGGGAATCGGAGCTGTTGGAGTACTCTGAAAAAGTTGGGGATGGAACCTACGAGATAAGTGGAGTTCGTTTCATTCTAACTGCTGAAGTCGAGGATAATAAGCGCGTTCATCACGTTATGATTTTCCCGAGCATCGATACAGTCAGGGAGATGCGGAACGTTCTACAGGCGTATTCAAACGACATCGACACCGAGGGAAGACCACACCTTAACCTCTCGGCAGCTGAGATAGCAGACCTTGCGAACGAGCTTGGCGTCCTTATAGGGCCGGCTCACGCCTTTACTCCATGGACAAGCCTCTACAAGGAATACGATTCACTTAAAGAAGCTTATGGAAATGCTAAAATCCACTTCTTGGAGCTGGGCCTCTCCGCCGATTCGGAGATGGCCGACATGATAAAGGCTCACCACAGGCTTACTTACCTGAGCAACAGTGATGCCCACTCGCCGATGCCCCACCGTTTGGGGAGGGAGTTCAACCGCTTCGAGATCTTGGAGGCCACCTTTGAAGAGGTGCGAAAGGCGATTCTTAAGAGGGGGGGCAGAAAAATAGTCCTCAACGCGGGCCTTGACCCGAGACTCGGTAAATACCACCTCACAGCCTGCTCGCGCTGTTATGCGAAGTATTCGCTGGGGGAGGCGAGGGCGCTTAGATGGAGGTGTCCCAAGTGCGGGGGAAGAATAAAGAAGGGAGTCCGCGATAGAATCCTCGAATTAGCCGATACGGACGAGAGGCCAGAGGACAGACCGCCTTATCTCAGGCTCGCACCCTTGGCGGAGATAATTGCAATGGTGATAGGTAAGGGCGTTGAGACGAAAGCCGTTAGGTTGGTCTGGGAGCGCTTTTTGCGCGAGTTTGGAAGCGAGATAAGGGTCCTGGTTGATGCCCCTATTAAGGATCTCGCCGGAGTTCACGAGGACGTTGCCAAAGCGGTTTGGGCCTACAGAAACGAAAAGCTAATAGTGGTCCCCGGTGGAGGGGGAAAATACGGAGAGATAAAACTGCCCGATGAGATTAGAAAGGCGAGTATAGGGGAACTAAATGAGATAGTAGTTTCATTTCCAGAAGAAAAACCGAAACAGAGAAGCATAACAGAGTTCATGGGGGTGAAACGTTGAGGGAATCCGAGGTGATTTCCACTTTCCTGAGGTACCTTAAGAGGCAAGGGGACTTACCTCTTGGCGACGATGCGGGGGCTATAAAACTTAGGGATAGATGGTTAGTGGCGACAAACGACATGCTGGTTGGAAAAACGGACGTTCCGGGCATAATGACTCCCAGACAAGTGGGGTTCAAGGCCGTAACCATGAACCTGAGCGACGTTGCTGCCATGGGCGCGAGGCCGATAGGATTCCTCTTCTCGCTTGGCATTACGTCCGACTTGGATAGTGACTACATTGAAGGGATAGCAAAGGGGATTGGGGAGGCCCTCGACTTTTACAAAGTTCCCGTTTTGAGTGCCGACACCAACGAGGCTGATGATCTTGTTATAGATGGAATGGCCATCGGAACCACCAAAAGACTGCTTCCGCGGTCTGGAGCTAAACCTGGGGACTTGGTCTGCGTTACTGGGGACCTTGGAAGGGCTCTGGCAGGCTATCTCGTCTGGAGGGATGACCTTGAGGTTGGGGGTAGGGTTAAGGATGCCCTCTACGAAAGGTTTCTTGAGCCTAAGGCGAGGGTTGAGGAGGGTGTTGTCCTTTCAGCGGTCGCGAGCTCTGCAATAGATGTTAGTGACGGCCTTGCTAAGGAGCTGAACATTTTATCAGAGCGGAGCGGGGTCAAGATATGTGTTGATGCCTGGAAGCTTCCGGTGAGGGAGGAAGTCATTCGGGTTTCTGAGATTTTGGGTCTCGATGTCCATAAGTTGGCCCTTGCGAGTGGGGAGGAATTTGAGATTCTGTTCACTTTGCCCGAAGA
Organism: Thermococcus sp.; assembly: GCA_026987155.1. Lineage (GTDB taxonomy): Archaea > Methanobacteriota_B > Thermococci > Thermococcales > Thermococcaceae > Thermococcus. The sequence continues at coordinate 11,442 of JALSNG010000021.1, forward strand.
CCTTCTCGAGGGGCTCACATTTGATTGCACCGTGATAGGTAGGGTCTTCGAAGGCAACGGGGTCTATCTAATGGATAGGGGGCGTGCTGAGAAGCTCCCTCCCTTGGGCTGGGAGCACATGGTTCCGCGGGGGAGCTGGTATTGAAGGTTGTTCCGATAACATTTTAAGACTCCTTGCGGAGTGGGGGTAGGTTGTAACTATGATTGAGGGCATCATTAATTCCGCTGGGGAGTATTTTTCCGTGCTCGGGAACGCATCCCTGTGCTACGTCGCCCTTGCTTTCTTCACATATTACATTAGTGTTCTCCTCTACGCTCTGCGCTGGAAACTCGTCCTAAAAAGCTTGGGGAGGGACGTTCCCTTTGGGGAGCTCGTAAAGGCGATACTCGCCTCCATTTTCATGAACAACGTTACCCCCCTCAGTAGGAGTGGAGGGGAGCTCCTAAGGGTGGCCTGGGTTTCCAGGAGGGCGAGCGTTCCGTCGGGAATCTCCGCGATTAGCATAGTTTACGAGAGGATCCTTGAGACCATACCGGTTTTCATGCTCTTCATGTTGGGCGCCGCCTATTTTTCAAGGGAGTCACTTCCCTTAATAGCCGTTGGACTGGTTGGAGTTGCGCTTCTCTGGTTCAGGTGGGACTCCTTTGTTAGGATCTCCCTCCGCCTCTTCAAAACAGAAGTAGGTGAAGGGGAGATAGATGGGATCGTGGGGTTGAGGAGCTGTCGCGAGGTAAACCTCGCCGGCGTTGGACTGAGCTCCCTTGTGTGGCTCCTCGATGTTGTGAGGCTGAAGCTCATAGCGATGGCCCTGGGTTTAAGCTTAAGCTGGGGTTTCGTGGCCCTCGTTTCGGTGGCAAACCTGCTCTTTGGGCTCGTAGCCTTCACCCCCGGGGGAGTTGGCATTATCGAGGGTGGCCTGGTGGGAACCCTCGCCCACTTTGGGGTCCCGTTTCCCTTTGCCGTCTCCATGACCCTCGTGGAGAGGTTCGTTTCATACGTTGTTAGCACCATAGTTGGTCTCATTGTCCTTGTATCCTCTGGAGGGGTTGAAATATGGAGGGCCTTAAAATCGCAATAGCGACGGACTGGTTTTATCCGAAGGTTGGTGGAATCGAGTCCCACGTTGACGAGCTTGCCAGGAATCTGCTGTATATGGGACACGAGCCCCACGTTATAACCCATGATTACCGTTACATGAAACCCTACGTGGATGATTTTCCTTATAGTGTTAAAAGGTTCCCCGGTTTTTTCTACTTCAGGGAATACCACGTCAGCACAGGAGTGGAACAGCTTTGGGACATAAACGAGTTTTACAAGAGGGAGGGCTTTGATATAACCCACGTTCACAGCATCTATTCCCCTCTGGCTGTTGCCACCTCCGCGGTGTCAGGGGGGATAAGGGGAGTTCCAGTAGTTGCCACCAATCATTCTTTTTACGGGGCTCCAACGTATGTGGACGTTACCCTTGGAAAGCTTTTGCGAAAGAACCTCGATAAGGTTGACACGTTTATCGCAGTCAGCCGGCCCGTTGCCCGGGACACTCGAAGACTTCTCGGGAAGGAGCTGAGGGATAGGAGATTGATAGTCATACCGAACGGTATAGATACGCACAGGTGGAGGCCTCCCGAACCGGAGGAGCGGGAACGGGCCCGCAGGAGTCTCGGGCTCCGTGACGAGATGGTCGTTCTTTACCTGGGCAGGATGACCGAAAGGAAAGGGGCACACAGGATACCCATCATGCTCAAAGAGGCCATTGAGAAGAGCGGTGTTTCTCGGAGAAAAATAAGACTGGTCCTTGTTGGAAACGGCCCAATGAGGCCGGTTCTTGAGAAGAATTTGAGGAAAACGGGGATCGGGGAGATATCGGAGCTTTACGACTTTGTGGAGAGAGGGCGGTTGTTACCCCTTTATTGGGCATCTGACGTGGTCCTCATGCCCGGAATCCTTGAGGCGTTCCCGGTGGTGGGTCTTGAAGCCATGGCTACCGGTAGGATGGTCATTGGAAGGAACGAAAGCGGGCTTTCCGATATGGTTGTCAACGGGATTACGGGGCTCCTCGCGGAGAGCGAGGAGGGCATGGTGGATAGGATATCGTGGGCTCTGAGCAACCCAGAACTCGTTCCGAAGATGGGGGAGATGGGAAGAAAGGTCGTTGAGGAAAAGTTTTCTTGGGATTCGGTGCTTCCAAGAATAGTCAGGGTTTATAAGCTCACGATTGATTACTACGGGGACGTCGATAGGAGGTATAGGTTTTACAGGCTTGTGAGGGGTCTGAAATGAGGGTTGCAATAACCTTTGACGTTGAACATGACTGCCCCCCGTATTTAACCACGACGAGGGGAATGGAGGAGGGCCTTCCGAGAATCCTTGACCTGCTCTCAGAAAAGGGCGTCAAGGCAACATTTTTTTTCACCGCGGAGATGGCGAGGCGCTTTCCGGAACTGGTGAAAAGGGTTATCGACGAAGGTCATGAGCTTGGAAGCCACAACTACAACCACGAGAGGCTCGACAGGCTGAACTTTGACGAGGGAAGGAGAGTAATTGAGAAGTCCCTTGAAGTTCTGAGGAAGTTCGGGGACGTTGTTTCCTTTAGGGCCCCTAATCTCCAGTTTCCGGACGAATACTACCGCGTTCTCGAAGAGAACAAAATTTTAGTTGATTCTTCCAAGGCAACCTACAAGGGCTACCGCGCCGGGGTGAAGTTCTTTGGTAACGTACTTGAGGTCCCTGCGTCAACAACGTCTTCCATCATTAGACTCCCCTGGAGGATACAGAGGATTATCCACTCTCGCCTTAGGGAACCGAGGGTTTACTTCGCTCATCCCTGGGAGTTCGTTCCGATGCAGCGTGAAAAAATCCGGTGGGATTGCAGGTTTAATACGGGGGATAAGGCGGTAGGGCTCCTCGGCATGCTGGTGGATTATTACAAAAGGCAGGGGGCCGAGTTTCTCACGATGGCTGAGTTTTATGGGGAATACGGAAAGCTTAAACGTCATTGAGGATACTTTCACCCAGGGTGAGGAAAATGAGGGGGGCACTCTATTGGGAGCCGCTTGAAGGGGGTAAGGTTAGGTGCAGGCTGTGTCCACTCAACTGTGTAATCAGCGAGGGAAAGAGAGGTTCCTGCAGGGTGAGAAAAAACATCGGCGGAAGGCTCTACACCCTCAACTACGGGAAGGTCTCCGCCATAGGAGCCGATCCCGTTGAGAAGAAGCCCCTCTTCCACTTCTGGCCCGGTTCCTGTGCTCTCTCTGTAAGCACTGTTGGATGCAACATGCACTGCAGGCACTGTCAGAACTGGGAGATAAGCCAAGCTGATGAAAGCTTTCCCCACCTCCATGAAATGACTCCTGAGATGATAGTTGCAATGGCAAGACACTACTCCTGCGAGAGCATAGCCTACACATACAATGAGCCGGTAATCTGGTACGAGTTTGTCCTCGATACTGCAAAGCTCGCCCGAAGGGAGGGGATATACAACCTCCTCATAACCAACGGCTACATAAACGAGGAACCGTTTAGGGAGCTTGCACATTACATAGATGCGATGAACATAGACATTAAAGCCTTTAGCGACGAGTTTTACATGAAAATAGCGAGCGTTCCGAGCGGTGAACCGAGCAGGAGAACAGCGGTTATAGCAAAGAAAGAGTTTGGAATCCACGTTGAGCTGACTTACCTGGTCATCCCGACGCTCAACGACAGCGAGGAGGAGATAAGGGCCTTTGCACGCTGGGTTGTTGAGGAGCTCGGGGAGGATACCCCTGTTCACTTTTCGCGGTTCTTCCCGCACTACAAGTTGACCCATCTGCCCCCTACCCCACTTGAAACCGTTGAGATGGCCTACCGCGTTGCGAGGGAGGAAGGTCTGAAGTTCGTCTACGTCGGCAACGTGCCGGGTCACGAGGGTGAGAACACTTACTGCCCTAACTGTGGAAAGCCTTTAATACTTCGCCACGCCTTTGAGATTGTCGGGTACCACGTCACCCCCGAGGGAAGGTGTGAGTACTGCGGGGAGAAAATTCCGGTAGTTGGCACCTACAAGAAAAAGCGATATCCAGGCATGTGGTGGTAAAAATGGAGCAGCTTGAGGTTATTTTTTACATTGAAGCCCTTTCCAACGACAAGAAACTTTTAGAAAGGGCTGTGGAAGAGACCGTTAGGGCCCTCAAGTCGGAAAAAAACGTGACTGTTAAGGATTTGCTGGTGGGGGATGTTCTCGAGGAGGAAGGGGAAGAGCTCCTTAAGTATTCTGCGGTCATCGAAGCCAGGCTCGTGGGTTCCCTCAGGGACATCGCTTTGTTGTCTCTCAGGTATTCCCCTGCCGTTGTGGAGGTTTTGAGACCCGGTAAAATGGAGATAAGCTCAAAGGAGCTAATGAGAATACTCGGGGACGTTGCAGTGTTCATGGCCAACCTGATGAAAGAGTTCGGGGGACTGGCGGTCTACCCGAAGCTCGACGATGTTCCTGAGCCCAGGATAGGTTATTCCAGGGATGAGGTAGAATCGATGATAATAGAGGACAGGGAGATACTCTACCGTTTCGTTGCGGAGGTTTATGACCGGGATGAAGAGAGCGCGAGGATTAACATGGCGAAGGCACTAAATTACGAGGGATGCAAGATAAACAAACTCGTGGTTGAGAGGGCACCGGATGATGAGAGAAAACTATTGCTTGCCGCCGAAGTTCTCTCCGACTTTGAGACCCTTTTCCAGCTTATGGCCAAATACGTACCCGTTGCACTCTCGATAATTGAACCCGAGGTAATCGACGTTACGGCTGGCGAACTCCAAAATTCCCTTACCGATATCGCCGGCTTCGTCCAGGAACTCATTACGAGACCGTTGAAGAAACAGCTGATGGATAAGGCGAATACTACTTTCAAGCTTAATCCCTGAGATATTATCGTCAAAAGGCGAATGTCCTATAGGCATTTAATTAAGCTCCCTTTCATTTTTACGGCGATTAGCGAGCTTCTTTGGGTTCGTGAAAGGGTCTGAAAGCGAAAAGTATATATACCCCTTGAAGTCAGAATGTCAATGACAACACATGTCAGACCACCTTAGGGTGTAAACCCAAAAACGGAGGTGTAAGGAAATGAAGGTAAGGAAGATCGCGGCCCTTGCCGTGGGTGCCGCTATGCTCGGAGCGACCGTTGGCTTTGCCAGCGCAGTACACTGGCTTCCGAGCAAGGACCAGATGCCCGCCAAGGACTTCTTTGTTAAGAACGGCCAGCCGAACGTTAAAATCGTCGTTGGAAGCCAGGGCGCTGCCCAGGATGTTGTTAGCGCTGCAGACATAGCCGTTGCGCTTGGAACCCTTCTCTATAACGAGAAGGAGGTAGAGGTCAGCGGACCTGCTGTTTTCAAGGAGCAGCCGTACCGTGTGGCAAAACTCTACGTCTACGAGGGCTCGGGCTCGGGGAGCAGTGAGGATGCTGCCCTTAGTGATGCCAGCAGCTACTGGTGGAACGGGGCAGACTATGTCACAACATTGGCCGGGTACAACGAAAACCCGAGGTCATGGGGCACATTTATAGGAGGAATGGAGAAGATCCTCAACAAGAACGTTGCCAACTGGAGCGCCGAGCTGGACAGTCTCGACTACAACGTCCCGGTTCACGTTAGTATCAAAGGCATAAAGATATATGACCCAGACAACAAGGGTGCCCCGACGGGGGATGAGCAGATATGGGTTGGCAAGGGCAACTTCACCTACACGGCCAACTACATGCAGGTCGGGGAAAAGACTGACTACTGGAGTTCCTGCTGTGACGAGTACGTCAACGTGACCAAAACGATAATTGATCCTGGAATACAGCCCGGCGACTCGTTCACCCTCCTCGGCAAGAAATACCACGCCATCTGTGTCTATGGCAAGTACGATACCAGGCTGGACATTGCGACGATATGCCCGAGCTGTAACATCAGGAGGAGCGACTACGTCCTCTTACTCGCCACCAGCGTAATCGAGGGACAGAACGGGTGGGTTAAGGTCGGTGGGACCCTAACCGCAGGGGGCAGGTACGTTATCAACGTCCTTGACATAAACATAATCGGCGGCACTGAGAAGGTCCTCCTTAAGGTTGTAGACAACAAGACTGGAGAGTCCAGGACGGTGGCACTTGAGAAACAGGGTAGTACATACAAGGGCGTTTCGGTCTTCGGTGACAGGGACGGTGACGGTGCCGACGACCTCGTCGTGATCCTCGAGGGAACCTTTGTCGGTGTAGAGGGCAACACCATGGCAAGGCTCATAGTCTACACGGACCTCAGGGCAGTCGACGATGGCGACTCCTGGCCGAGCAGCGACTGGACGGTTCACTTCTACGGAGTAATACAGAACACGAGCATGAGCAGGTACTACCAGGCAGATAATTCGAGCGTATGGGATAGTTATTATGGGGCCACTGTTAACAAGTTCACGGTTGACACCCACTTCTGGTATCCGATGAACATAAGTGGATGGAACCTAAGTACCTTCACCGCAGGCGGATCCCTGGTGCCGGGGTTCGACTGGTATCTCGCTGGCCCATCAGACGGATGGAACGCGAATGCCATAATCAACCTCCGGTCAGAGGAACTTGCGAACAACGAGACCGTTACCCCGGCTGCGGTGGCAGCGATAGAGCTCGTCAACGCTAAGAAGGTCGGTCCCGCCAAGACCATTAGCGTTCCGAGTTTCCACCCGGTTTACAACCTCACACTCAAGAGCAACATCTGTGGCCCCGAGAAGTGCGGTGACAATGAATACACCTACAGCGCAGAGTCATGGATCGAGATTACGAGGGTCGGCAACCTGAGGACGTTGAAGGTCAACGTGGGCGACGTCCTTGACCACATCGATGAGCCGTGGTACATAAGGTACCACAACATGAAGCTTGAAGACCTCGGCAAGGTCAAAACCTACGAGCCGAGCAAGGTCACCCAGCCGATAACGGTCCTCGACACAGAGGTCATGACAGAGGGACTTGACAAGGTTGGCAGCAACATCATCCTCGTCGGCGGTCCCGTTGTCAACAG
>JALSNG010000022.1 GCA_026987155.1 Thermococcus sp.
ATTGAAATCGACAAGGTTGGCAACCTCGCCACCTGGAGTATGAAGAAGGGCGACACCCTCTACGATGTCAGTATGAGCGGAGGAGAGGACTACATCCAGCTCAGTGACCTCGGCAAGGTCAAGACCTACGAGCCGAGCAAGGTCACCCAGCCGATAACGGTCCTCGACACAGAGGTCATGACAGAGGGACTTGACAAGGTTGGCAGCAACATCATCCTCGTCGGCGGTCCCGTTGTCAACAGCGTCACCGCCGCCCTCGCCGACAAGCTCGGCGTGCCCGGCGACTACAACGGATGGGAGAGCGAGTACGGCACAGGTGCGGACAGCGGTGTCATAGCCTACAAGGCCGAGTGCGGTGCCATCGGCGGCTACGGTGTCCTCCTCGTTGCCGGTACCGACAGGCAAGGAACCAAGGCCGCTGCCGAGGCCCTTATGGACTACCTCAGCAACCTCTGAGGTCTTTTCCTCCTTTATCTTTAGATTCCTTTTCTGGGGGTTTTGAAGTTGGAACCGAAGAAGCTTGCAGTAGCCTTAGTGGTGCTCTTTGTTGTAGTTGCCCCCTTGGCCTACATTGGTTACGGGTACTCGTCGTATTCAAAGGTCCTTAACCCCGGCAAACCGGTTAACGGCATCGACTACGTGGTGGTAAAGACGCCGGCCGGAAAGTTCTACTCAATGACACTCAAGGAGTTCCAGGATTACCTTGGCGAGGGGGGCAAGGTTCCGGAGGGCTCCAGTGTCTACAAGGTTAAGGTCGAGAGTTACATCACGGGGAGCCCTGTGGTTGACCTAAACACGACTCTGCGCTCCCTCTACGACTCCTACACGATAGTCCTTGGAGACCCTTCGGTGAAGAACTGCAAGGATAACCCTGACCTCTACATGGGGAGCTGTACCCTCAGAACCGCGGCGGTGATGGAGGTCGCGGCATTTGTAAGCAACATTTTCAGCACGATGTACTATTTGAAGGGCATTGCCATGGGCTACAACAACACAACCGCCAGGGAGTACGCCTACAATGAGACCCTTAAAAGGAGCAGAAAGTCTTACCTCGATTTCTGGACCAAGTTCGAGATAGGCAGGGGTAGCTTGGGAAACGCCGATAATCTCGCGGTTCTCTTAATCGGACCTGCGGAGGGGGGCACCGAAAACAGGGTTTTTGTGCCAAGAAAGGGCCTTCTCGTTTTTGAGGGCACTTCAGATGAGGTTCTCAGGGCCGAGGTCGTGCTCGTTGAGAATCTCATAAACTTCCAATGGCCCACAAACAGCACGGTGAGCTCTACGTCCTGATCTTTCCACCGAGAAGCTTTCTTTTTTCCTCCCCAACTATTCTGAAGAAGTCCGCTTCGCTTTTAAAGGGCCTGTTTGCGAGGATCTTGACAACGGTTTTTCTCCCGATTCCGGGAATCTTTTCAAGAACTTTGGGGCTCTCTGAGTTAACGTCTATTGGGACAGGGATTCCCGTTATGCTCCTAAAGCCGTGGTCCACTATGAGAACGTCATAGAACCGGTTTAATTGAAGTCTCTTGGGGATGCCCACTATGATGGGATAACTGCCTATCTGCCTACCGTACGTCAGGTTGTTTTCAAAGATCTCCGCTCGAACGTCCCGTAGGATTGTCCCGACGGGGACCACACGTCTCAGCATCGGCAGGTCTATCTCGTGTCGTATCTTGTGCCTGTAGTGTTGTATCAGCTTTTCGTGCTTCTCCACCCTGACCTTTTCCCTCATGCGCCATAGCGGTGTCCCTGGGAAGACAACTACCTGCCTTATGTTTATTCGTCTCACCAGCAACCCGTCATCGAGAATCCTTTTGAGGAAGTGGAATGTCATCTCGTAGCTTCTCTTTGTCTCCCCGGGTAAGCCAAAAATGAGGTTTATTCCAGGGAGAAGCCACGGCATTCCATTTGGCCCCCTTTTTGCCCCCACTTCGTTTAGAATCCTCACGGCTTCGTAGGTTTCTTCAGCTGTGGCGTTTAGGTTGTTGAGCTTGGCTACCTTTGGGTCTGCACTCTCAAGTCCAAAGGCAACCACGTTTCCCGAAGTTCCGTACTTTATCAGCGTCTTTGCTATCTTCACGCTCCCCTCGGGATAGTTTGCTATAACCGCTGGATTGGCGTTGTCCACGTGGAGCGTCTTAACTCCCGGCGCTACCGAACGAAGCCCCTTGAAGAGTTTTTCTATGGCAGCGGGATTTGGTATGGGAACTCGGCCGTTGGGTTTGGCCATGTATGAGAAAATGCAGCTCTGTCTCCCAACCCGGAAGTGCCTTACTCCGAGATCGTAGAGGGCTTTGACCTCAGCCACTACATCTTCTATAGGTCTGTCTTCAACCACCGTGTATCTCACGGGCTCAGTGCAGAAGGAACATCCTCCTACCCCCATGGCCTTTGGGCATCCGCGCTGAGTTTCTACCTCAACTATAACAGACTCTGGATAGTCTGGAAACTGTTTGACGACTTCTGCACCGATTACTGCGTAGTCTCGCAGTTCATCGTAGGTTCTAAACCTGAAAGGATCAGCGTCCCTTGGATTAGTCAGGTGATCGAAGAGAAATGCCTCGAGGTCACCGTACACAACGTGGTCAAAGAGGAGCTCGGCCAGCTGAAGCTCTCGGTTAGTTATTCTGACGCCTCCCATGGAGGCGGATCCCATGAATGCAGGCCCGCCGAGTATCTTTTCTGCTTTAACGTCTCTTATGAAGTGTGAAATTTCCTCAACGCTCCCGGGTACGGCTGAGAGGTATTTCCCCGGTGTGTGGAGGCCGCCGATGTACACTATGAGATCGGCCTTTCGCAGTATGTTCTTAGCTTCGGGAAAATTGGGGGTCCTGTTTTTGGTTTTTATTCCCATTTCACCAAAGAAAGCACTCCTGAGGTCATCGATGGTGAGGTAGAATACTCTCGTTTTTGTACTGGCCTTCTTTATGGCCCCGTAGGCGTATCGTGGGTATATTCCAAGGTAGGGGGGCACTCCGAGACCCGCAGGTTCGTCTGTATAACCGTCGATAATGGCAACTATCATCTTAAGGAGCTCTCGTTTCGGACTTTAAAAATCCCTCGCTCCGAAACTCGTATATAATCCCGTGTACTATATGTTACCGATGGTGAGCGTTATGGACATGCGGTACAAAACCGTAGGGAAAAATCGTCTTTCCGAGATAGTGGATGCCCTTTCCAAACTCAATACCAAGCAGTTGATGGCCTACTGGATTGATCAGGAAGTCAAGGAGGGGGAGATGTACCATTACCTCTACGAACTTAGCAAGGAAGTTCAGTGGGATGAGAGGGTCCCAAAGCTTTTCTTCCGCCTTTATCAAGAAAGCTTGGGTCATGCGGAGGTCCTTTTGAAAATATTCGAGGAGATGTTTCCAAAAGAAGAGCTTCCCAAGGTAAACCTGCCTTCCCTTGAGGTTGAGCTTTCAAAGGAAGAGTTGGAAAGGCTTGTTAGAAGTGGGAGGCTCAGGGATATCATAGAGTACCTTATGGGAACGGAGATACTGGCCCATGACGTTTACAAGTACCTTGCAGAGAAAAGCCAAGACGAAGAAGCCAAAGCAACGCTTCTTTGGCTGTCTAAGATAGAAGAGGGGCATTACAAACTTTTGAGAGATCTTTACACGTCTCTTTTCGGATTGCCCCCCGAGTGATTCTCTAAATTCTTTAGGAAATTTTCTCTCTTTAGGTGTTCTTCTATCTCAAGCACATCCATAGGGGAAAGATGGAAGACCCTCTTTCTTCCGTAAGGAGTCCCCTCTATTGCCTTAATGGCCACTTTTAGGTCGTCTCTGCTCAACCCGAGTATGTGATGAGATTTTTTAAGAGCACCGACTACGGTGCTTTTCCTGTGTTGAAATAGGGCCCTTACGAGGTTCTCGTTAAGGTTGAGTCTCTCCTCCGCGGGTTTTGGTTCAAGTATCACCACTGCGGAATCTACTTTTGGTTTTGGCCAAAAGGCGCCCTTTCCTATTTTCTCCACTACTTCAGCGTTAGCCTTTGCTTTAATCATCAATGAAAGGCGAGAATAGTTGTGATCACCTGGGTTTGCCACCATCCTCTGGGCAAACTCGAGCTGGTACATCAGGACGGCTTTCTCGAATTCGTGTTCCAAAAGTTTGAACGTGACCGCTGAAGATATCTGATACGGCAGGTTGGATACCATCTTTGTGAAGGGAGGCCATTCAATCTTCGTTGCATCTCCCTCAAGTATGGTAACGTTTGGCCAGGAGTACTCCTTCCTCAGTATCTCTGTTAACCTACTGTCCCTCTCTATTGCATAGACCCTTCCCGAGTTCCTGCTTAGAGCGTCGGTAAGAAAGCCTAAACCGGGGCCTATCTCCAGAACCTCATCCTTCCCTGAGAGTTCGGCCCTATCAACGTTGCGCTCTATTATGTCTGGAACAATAAGGAAGTTCTGTCCAAATTTTTTTCGAGCGATGAGTCCATACTTGGAAATAAAATAGGAGAGACGGTCTTTCATACCCTGAAAATCCTCCTTGGGCCAACGAATAATCGATATTTGTCCCTGCCAGTAATCTCGTCTACTATTCTCTTTGCCATCATCTTGTAGGGGTCAGGGAGCCCCTTAACACGTTCCTTCAGATCTTCAAAGCTTTTGAACGGTTCTTTTTTTCTCTCCTCGAGTATCTGCCACATGTGCTTCTTCCCAATTCCTGGAAGGAGTTCGAGGCTGTGAAGCCTGTTCGTTATTGGTGGGGCCATGTTAAAGAACTGTATGAAACGTTCTTCGTTTTTCTTTACTATCTCCTCAACAACGTAGGGAAGCTCTGCTTTTGCAGTGGCGGTCAGATCGTCGTAGTGTATCTTTTTGTTTATCATGAGAACCTTATCCCTCTCCCCCTTGCCCACAAATACTCTCTCATAAAGCATTAGGTCTGCTTTTGGAGTTACTTCAAGCAGGGTGAATGCCTTCTCTCCGAGAACCTGGGCAGTGGGCTTACCGCTGCGCCGCCCGGTGCTGAGGTCGGTGTAGCCCTCTGGCAGGTAGTCCAGCACATAAGCGTAATCTTCGTACTCAACGTTCCTCCTTTTCTTCTCGATGCTTTCTCGGTAAGAGTGCCTCCTGTACCTATCCATTTTCTCTCCCCCAAAGGATATACCCATCTGACTTTTTATACTTTGTTAAGAAAAGTGATTGAAAAGTCACTCCCGGTATTCATCCAGGAGTGACACTATCTCTCTGGCCTCCTCAGGGGAGGGTATGTAGTCCTCCTTGGAGAAGATAACCCTGACGTCGAAGTAGTCTTCTGGCATGAGGTCTATTATCTTGGAGGCAAGTCTTTCGTCGATCCACTCAAACAGCTCCATTAGTTTTTCCTTGAGTTCCCGTGCCTCTTCGGGTTTTAGCTTGGCGAATCTTTCGGCGTGCTCCAGGCTAACCCTTGCCTCGTAGAACATGGGCTCCTCCGGGTTTTCCTCCATTCCCTCTGCCTTCCTACGCTCAAGGAGCTCCTTTGTTTCGGATACCGTAAGGTAGTGCTCCTCGAGCTTTTTGCGGCCTATCATGTTCATCCCTTCTGGGCCCTGAGATGAACGGGGTGTATGAAGAACGTCTTAACCTTTCCTCCGTCGGTTATCTCAACGACGTAAGCGTCGCCGCGCTTCCCTACTACCGTTCCGGTTCTACCGTGGAACCTTGGGTCGGGCATCCCCTTGTGATAGCTCGGTTCGATGACTATGTGGACTCTCTGGCCCACTTCAAACTCTTGGAGGAATCTCGTTAAGGAGGGTAACCCTCTCTCCCTCGGCTTCTTGCTGAGTTTCCCGCGAGTCTTCCTCCGGAAGCTGTGTGCTTTCTTAACCATCACCAATCACCCCTCAAGATTTTGCGTACCTTTCAACACACGTCGAATGCATTTCGGGCTTGTTAGGCCTCTCCAGCATACGGACTAAGCCTGTTATGGCTCCGCTATCCAATCGGCGGGAACCGTTTATAAAGTTTTCAGTGGTCGAGAATATTCAACACGTCCAGCTTCTCGCACCAAGCCCTTTTTCCCAGGAGTTCGCTAACACTTGGGGTTGTTCGTCCTCTGTCTCCGGAGATGAGCTCTTTTATGTAAAGTCCGCCATCGGTGACCAGTTTAACTTCAAAGTGCCTCTCGTCAATCCATCTCGCCTCCGCGCTGTGGATTTTCTTAACCCTTATCCTGTCCGCCCTTGTCTTTTTCACACGCCACGGAGTTCTTTGATGGATCTCCATGCCATTGAGCTTTTTGGCCACCCTTTTAACCTCCTCACGAGTCACGCCGTCCTCCACACGGACGAGGGCAAGGTACTCCTTACGGTGGTTTTGTGTGAGAACCCTCTCCGCTTCTCTCGGGGAGACAACTTTAAGATCAAGAACCTCCACTCTCTCGCTTGCGTTTATTTTTTCTGCTATTCCATTAAGGTCAAGCTTTCTTCTTTTGGGACGTTTGATTTCAACTATGAATGGTCTTCCATTCCCGAGCATCCGAACGTCCACGTCTTCCCTCCCGGCCCCTTTGAAAACGCATTTTCCCCCGGATGTCTCCGAAAAGGGCCTGCATATTATCGAGGCAACACTTTCTTCAAAGTTCGGCAGGGGCGTCTGCGGAATGCCCCGTACGAGTTTCCGATAGCGGCCGTAAACATAGAGGGGATTTATCTGTAGCTCTATTCTATGGGAATAGGGTTCTATAATGAAAACCACGTCGGGGGTCCTTGATGTTTCCTTTCCGGTTGATTTCCCAAAAGCCTTTCCGAGTTCACGGTTGAACTCCCTGTTGATGGGTTCGGCAGTTTCAATCCCCAATTCCGCCCAGATGTTCTTTTCTTTTTCAAGGATTTCTCTTGGAAATCGTGAACCCACGAGAAACGTCTCGAACTCAATCCCCTCGCTCGCCTCCCTCATCATTCCAACGAAGTCGGGAATCCTCTCGAAGACGTCTTTACAGAGCTCACACTTTCCGGGCTCTTCGATCGGGGGCAGTCCCCTGGCTGAACGCTCCATGTTGAGAACGAACCGTATAGATTTTCCCCGCCCCTCATCAGTTCCCTTGCCGAGCTTAGCAAAGAGTCTCCCAAGGCAGTGGTCGCAGAGTTCGTACTTCTCCACTACCTGGGCTGACTTCTCAAGTATCATCCTCCCACCCTAAAGCTTTTTATCGACGCGTCCAATTAAACCCCATGATGACTCGAAGGCAGAGGATAATAAGCCTTTTGGAGGGAAGGGATTACTCTCCCAGCGAGTTGGCAGTGGCCCTTGGGCTCAGGGGTAGAGGATCGCGGAGGTTGGTTATTGAGGAGCTGAAGGCGATTCAAAAAGTACTTAAGAGGGAGGGGAAGGTTCTCCGTATCAAACCCGCTGAGTGCAAGAGGTGTGGCTTCGTTTTTCGGCCGGAGATAAACCTCCCCTCTCGCTGTCCAAAGTGTAAGTCGGAGTGGATTGAAGAACCGCGCTTTAAGATTGAACCGAGGTGAAGTCCATGCGAAAGGTGGAGGAGTTTATGAGGACCCGAGGTCTTGAAGTGGGGGACCTGGTCAGAATAACAAAGGTCGAGGGGAATGGGAGGATCTACCTTGAGGGGCTGGTAATGCCCCCCTACGAGCTCTCCCCCGGCGAAACCCTGACTATAAAACTGGACAACGGCTACAACGTCGGAATACTCATTGACGCCATCGAGAGTGTGGAGGTACTAAGGAAAGGTGGGGAAAGGGATAGAGCGAGTTTCCGAGAAGTTTTGCCCAAGAGAAAGGGGCTCCCAAACGTCACAATCCTCGGAACTGGTGGGACGATAGCGAGCAGGATTGACTACAAAACTGGAGCAGTTCATCCTGCCTTTACGGCGGAAGAGCTGGCAAAGGCAGTTCCAGAGGTATTCGAAATAGCCAATCTGACTCCAAAGTTGATTATGAACATTCTCAGTGAGGATATGAAGCCAACTTACTGGATCAAGATAGCGAAGGAAGTGGCAAAGGCCCTGAATGGGGGCGAGGATGGTGTTGTGATAGCCCATGGGACTGATACAATGGGATACAGTGCCGCGGCCCTAAGTTTTCTCCTCAGAGGTTTGAATAAACCGGTTGTTCTCGTTGGTGCTCAGAGGAGCTCCGACAGGCCGAGCAGCGACTCGGCTATGAACCTAACCTGTGCCGTAAAGATGGCAACCAGCGACGTTGCCGAGGTCATGGTGGTTATGCACGGCGAAACCGGCGACACCTACTGCCTTGCCCACCGCGGAACCAAGGTCCGGAAGATGCACACGAGCAGGAGGGATGCCTTCAGGAGCATAAACGACGTCCCAATAGCCAAAATATGGAAGGAAGAAATAGAGTTTCTCAGGAGTGACTACAGAAAAAGGAGAGAGGGAGAAGTGATCGTCGATGACAAGATGGAAGAAAAGGTGGCGATTCTCAAAATATATCCGGGAATAAGCGGTGAGCTCCTCGACTTCCTTGTGGAGGCGGGTTATAAAGGTGTGGTTATCGAGGGAACCGGCCTTGGCCACGTTCCCCAGGAGTTCATACCCCACGTTCAAAGGGCCGTTGAGGAAGGTGTCGCAGTCTGTGTAACGAGCCAGTGCCTCTACGGTAGGGTTAACCTCAACGTCTACTCCAATGGAAGGAAGCTCCTTAAGGCTGGAGCCATTCCCTGTGAGGACATGCTTCCGGAGACGGCCTATGTAAAGCTGATGTGGGTTCTCGGCCACACCAATGATCTCGAAGAGGTTAGAAGGATGATGCTAACCAACTACGCGGGAGAGATAACACCATATACGAGGCCTGATGTATATTTAAGGTGATCGAAAAAATGGATGTACATCTGTCATTATTATGCTCAAAGTCGTACTCAGGCGATAAGTATATAAAGGAGGTGTGAAGGATATGTCACCTGAAGATCGTGCTTTCAACACCAGGGGTGATATAAATGGTGAAGGCGGTATACGAGGGCGGCATTCTAAAGCCCCTCGAGGAAGTTCCCCTTCAGGAGGGGGTAGAGGTCGAAGTAATAGTGAGGGAACTCCCCAAGCAGCAGGTAGTGGACGAATGGGAGCTTCTGGAGCACTGGGGAGAGTGAATTATGAAGAGATCGGCCTGATGGTGGGCCTGGAGATCCACCGTCAGCTCGACACTTTTAAACTCTTTTCTCCGGTTCCAAGCGAGCTGACCGAAAAGGTGGACTTTACTTTTGAGAGACGTTTAAGACCCACGATGAGCGAGCTCGGAGAGATAGATCCCGCAGCTTTGGAGGAGTTCAAGAAGGGTAAAAAGTACGTCTACGAGGGCAACTATGAGCTGAGTGACTTGGTCTACATGGATGAGGAGCCACCGAGGGGGCCGGACAGAGAAGCTTTAGAGGCTGCCCTTCAAATCGCTTATCTCCTCAAAGCTACCCCCGTTGATGAAGTCCACTTCATGCGTAAGATAGTCATAGACGGTTCCAACGTTTCCGGCTTCCAGAGGACTGCAATAATAGCCATGAACGGAAAAGTCGATACTCCCTGGGGAAGCGTCGGAATACCAACGATATGCCTGGAGGAGGACGCGTGTCGCATCGTTGAGAGAAGGGAGAAGGAAGTAATCTACCGTATCGACCGCCTTGGAATTCCCTTAGTTGAGATAAGCACAACCCCGGACATACACCACCCCGAGCAGGCGAAGGTGGTCGCCAAGTACATAGGCGACGCGCTCAGGGCTACTAAAAAGGTCAAGCGCGGTCTTGGAACCATCAGGCAGGACCTGAACGTCTCCATCAGGGGAGGAGCCAGGGTCGAAATCAAAGGTGTCCAGGAGCTCGACATGATTCCACTCATCATCGAGAGGGAAGTTGAGAGACAGCTCAATCTTCTCAAAATCCGGGATGAGCTTCGGGAGAGAGGCGTTAAACCAAACGACATCAGGGAGGAGTTCTACGACGTTACCGAGATTTTCCGGGACACGGGCTCAAAGATAATAGCGAGAACACTCAAGAAGGGTGGAAAGGTTCTGGCAATAAAGCTCCCCAAGTTCCGCGGACTTATAGGTAAGGAGATTCAGCCCGGAAGGCGGCTTGGAACGGAGATGGCCGACAGGGCCAAGAAGTACGTGAAGGGCATATTCCACATTGATGAACTGCCGAACTATGGAATTAGAGAGGAAGAGGTCGAGGCCGTCGTCGAAAGGCTCGGACTCGGCAAAGAGGATGCGTTCGTTCTCGTTGCTTCTGAGGAGGAGACTGCAAAGAAAGCCCTCCGCGAGGTTCTTAAGAGGGCAAGGGAAGCCATCGAGGGCGTTCCTGAGGAGACAAGGAGAGCATTGCCCGATGGCAACACCCAGTACATGCGCCCGCTCCCCGGTAAGGCGAGGATGTATCCCGAAACGGACATACCTCCAATTTTTATTTCACCTGAGGAGAAGGAGATGATTAAGTCCAGCCTGCCAGAGCTGCCGCAGGAACGCGTTGAGCGCTATGTCCGGGAGTATAAAATCGACAAAAGCTTAGCAGAAACCCTGGTGAACGACGAGCGCGATGAGCTCTTCGAGGAGCTTGTGGAAAAGGGAGTCAAGCCTTCACTGGTCGCTTCAGTCCTCGTGGTGGTTCTCAAGGGGCTCAAAAAGGAGGTGCCCATTGAGAACATAACCGATAATCACATCAGAGAGGCCTTTGAGCTTTACCTTGACGGGAAGATAGCAAAGGAAGCCTTC
Organism: Thermococcus sp.; assembly: GCA_026987155.1. Classification (GTDB taxonomy): domain Archaea; phylum Methanobacteriota_B; class Thermococci; order Thermococcales; family Thermococcaceae; genus Thermococcus. The sequence continues at coordinate 10,666 of JALSNG010000022.1, forward strand.
GAGGAGATATTCAAGGAACTGGCTAAGAGACCCGAGAAGAGTGCCGCCCAGGTGGCGGAGGAGAAGGGCCTCACCCTTCTCAGCGAGGAAGAGGTCGAGAGAATAATAGAGGAGGTAATCCAAGCGAACATCGAGGTAATCAAGGCCAAAGGGATGGGAGCGATGGGCATGATCATGGGGCGTGCGATGGCAAAGCTCCGCGGAAGAGCGGATGGGAAGCTCGTCAGCTCGCTCGTGAGGAAGAAGATCCAGGAGCTGAGCTGAGGGTTAAGTTTTTAACCCCCTTTCCTTACTTCCTCTTGTGGGAATCATGGGGCGGAAGATCAAAGTCGTCTACTATCTCTACGAGGTTAAAGACGAGCCCCTCGGAAACTACGCGAAGGCCGTTGAATCAAAACTCGGCCGCTTCGTCCGGCTGGTGAATCCGGACGAGTACACCCTCATGACGAATTTCAAAAGCGTCCTTGGGGCCTCAGAGAAGGGCTATGTGATTGAGATTAGAAACGACCTCAACAGATGGTTCTACCTGGCGAAGGGTGTGGATGGTCTGGAAAAGCCCAAAGCGGCTTACGAATATGTGATTGGGAAGGAAGAGGCACTTGAAGTGGTGTTCCGAGAGATAGCGGAAGGGCCAGCACACGGGAAGCTCGGCGTGGATAAATTCTCCGCAGTGTTGCAGCTCTTGCTCTGGGGAGGATTCCTCTTCCTGAGCTATCTGGGCTACAAAAACGATGAGCTGGAGTGGATCAACGGCTTCCTGCCCCTCGTGCTGCTCGTATCAGGCCTCATAGAGGGGTTCAGGAGGGGATACAAGAAGAGGAAAAAGTGAGCACGACGATCACCGACCGTCAGAGGAAGGTGTGGTGATGGCATGGCTCTTAAAGCGAAGAGTGAAGGAATGATCGCTGGCTGGATGGGTGGAAAGAGGTGCACCTACGCGCTCGTTAGGTGTGAGATTCTCTCCTGCTGCACACAGCAGGTGGAGAAGGCTTTCAAATCCATGGGGCTTGAATTCACCCGTTTGGTCGATCCCGATCCGTACCTGCTGGTGTCGTCGGGGGGTAATCTCTACGACCGTGGGAAGTTTCTGATGGTGATAGAACTAACCGATGGGCTAAGTCGCCTTTTTTATCTGGCCTCTTCGGAGGCGCCAGTGGGCCTCGAAGGAATTCCAACCCCTGAGCTCGTCCTCGCGTTTCGCGTGAAGAGAAAAGAAGGATTCCACTCCCTCCTTGAGATCATAAGTCGAAAGAAAATCGGTGGTATAAGACACAAACACCGCTCGACACTGAACTTCCTTATGAGTCTTTTGGGAGGTGTGGTTTTTTCATCCTTGATGGAGTTTGGAAATTACTGGGCTGGTCTTCTCGGCACAATAATTTTTGCCCTAATCCTTTATCTGATACTCGACTATCCGTTCTCACTGCTCTATCTCAGGGGAGTAGAGGTTATATCAACAGGAGAAGTCCGCACAAAGGTCTTCGTTATTCGACTCGGAACGAAAGGAAAGAAAAAGGGCTAACGCCCCAGCTCAGCGTGCGCCTTCGCCAGGTGCTTCGCCGCTATTGCCGCGAGGAGAGAAAGCTCCCCTGCAAGAACCGCCCCAGCCACTATCTCTGCGAACTTCCTGGCGTTTGTACCTGGAGGGTTTCCACCACCGGCAACGCCCATTATGCTCAGGGCTTCCCTCTGGGTGGGAACGCGCGTTCCTCCGCCAACCGTTCCAATCTCAAGGCTCGGCATGGTGATGCTTATGTAAAGATCTCCCTCGGGGGTTACCTCCGCGAGGGTTATTCCGTGAGAGCCTTCTGTTATTTGCGCCTCGTCCTGGCCGGTGGCAAGGAAAATTGCACCGACTATGTTCCCAAAGTGAGCATTGAAGCCATAGGAACCGGCCTGGGCCGAACCGACGAGGTTCTTGCGGTAGTTGACTTCTGCTATAAGTTCCGGCGTCGTTTTCAGCTTCTTCTCAACTATCTCGCGCGGGATTATCGCTTCAGCTATTACCGTCTTTCCTCTTCCGTTGATAAAGTTCATTGCGTTTGGCTTCTTGTCCACGCAGAGGTTGCCCGAGAGGGCGAGGTACTTCACGTCCGGAAAGTGCTCCTCGATGACCTTCATTATCTCCTCGCTCGCTATCGTTACCATGTTCATGCCCATGGCATCGCCGGTCTCGAACTCGAAGCGCAGGTAGAGGTTGTTGCCGACGATGTAGGGCCTAACCTCCCTTAGTTTCCCATGCTTAGTGACCTTGCTCACGGCCTTCTCCTGGAGGTAGTCGAGATTAGCCTTTACCCACTCGGCGACTTCTCTTGCTTTCCTGGCATCGGGACACTTGAGGAGTGGCGCTCGGGTCATCTTGTCGTCTATTATCGTGGTCTTCACTCCACCCGCCTCTGTCAGGGCGGAGCAACCCCTGTTAACGCTGGCAACAAGGGCACCCTCGGTGGTGGCGAGGGGAATGTAGAACTCGCCCCTGGCGTATTCCCCGTTGATCTTAAGTGGTCCTGCAACTCCCATCGGTATCTGGACGACGCCTATCATGTTCTCGATGTTCTTGCCTATGACCCTCTCGGGATCTATTGAGTAGTGCCCGACGTGCTCGAGATTTATCCCCAATTTTTCTTCGAGGGCCTTCCTCCTAACCTCCGTGGCGGTTCTCTTGTCCGTGTATTTCTCCACCTGGTGGAGTTTTATTTCGCCACTAACAACGCGTTTAACGAGCTCATTAAACTCCATGTTACTCCCCCCAAAATCAGCCGAATATCCATTCTTCTAAAACGTTTCCCGTCTCTTTAAATGCCACCGCAGCATCGCTCCACGGAGCGTACGCTACAACTGGAATGCCGGCGTTTATGGATTCCGGAACGGTGCTGTCGAAGGGAATCCATCCAAGGACAGGAACCCCAACTTCGTCCTCAATGGTTTTGATGAGATCATCAACAACGTTCTCCGCTTCTCTAACCTTGTTTAAAATCACACCAATGTTCAACTTGTATCTGTCTCCAATGGCCTTAAGCTTTTCAATCTCGTTTCTGACCATGGTTTCAAAGGAGTATATTGGGGACCTTTCGATCTCAACTACTATAAGCTGGTATCCAGCAAGCTCAAACGTTGGAAGTGTATCAAAGGGAATCCCAGTGGGTGAATCGATAAAAATGACACCGAACTTGTATTTTATTCTCTCGATGATATCTGTGAGTTTCCTTGGGCTTATCCCAAGGACGTCGTGAAGCTGACTGCTACCCGGCATCACATGAACGCCGGTCACGGAGTGCCGGTAGATTGCCCACTCGGGGTCGAGGTCCGGGTTTTTAAGAACTGAGTGGAGGGTGTACTTCACGTTATCGAGGGAGAAATGGAACCCAAGATTTGGAAGATACAGATCCCCGTCTATGGCAAGGACGCGGTATTCTTTTGATGCGAGAACTGAGCTGAGGTTTGCCGTCGTTGTGGTCTTGCCGGCACCGCCGCGTCCAGTAACAACAATAAGTGCCATGATATGCCCCCCTCTGAAGATTGACATTGGGTAATATAAGCCTTCCGATTTTTTGTTGATTCCATTTTTAACCCCGATGAATGGGGCTTTATTTCTTCGCAGGTTCTTTCCCCGCAAAAGGTTTATATCATCCCCATTCAGATTCTCATTGTAAGGTTAAGGAGATGATCCCCATGGCTGAAAAGATGCCAGCTATTATGAAAACAAAGCCCGCTTACGGTGCCGAGCTCGTCGAGGTCGACGTTCCAAAGCCCGGGCCCGGTGAGGTTCTCATCAAGGTTCTCGCCACCAGCATATGCGGAACCGATTTGCACATCTACGAATGGAACGAGTGGGCGCAGAGCAGGATAAAACCACCCCAGATCATGGGCCACGAGGTTGCCGGTGAGGTCGTTGAAGTAGGGCCCGGTGTTGATACGCTGAAGGAGGGCGATTACATAAGCGCGGAAACACATATCGTCTGTGGGAAGTGCTATGCCTGCAGGCACAACCGCTACCACGTCTGCCAGAACACGAAAATATTCGGCGTTGACATGGACGGTGTTTTCGCAGAATACGCGATAGTTCCGGCCCAGAACGCTTGGAAGAACCCCAAGAACATGAAGCCCGAGTACGCTTCCCTTCAAGAACCCCTTGGTAATGCAGTCGATACCGTTCTTGCCGGCCCGATAGCAGGGAGGAGCACGCTCATAACCGGCGCCGGCCCGCTTGGACTCCTTGGAATTGCTGTGGCCAAAGCCTCCGGCGCCTACCCAGTAATCGTGAGCGAACCGAGCGAGTTCAGGAGGAAGCTTGCAAAGAAGGTTGGAGCTGACTACGTTGTCAACCCCTTCGAGGAGGATCCCGTTAAGTTCGTGATGGACGTAACCGACGGAGCCGGAGTCGAGGTCTTCCTCGAATTCAGCGGAGCGCCAAAAGCTCTGGAGCAGGGGCTAAAAGCAACCACTCCCGGGGGAAGGGTCTCACTTCTCGGCCTCTTTCCGAGAAACGTTACGCTGGACTTTAACAACCTGGTTATCTTCAAGGCCCTTGAGGTTCACGGCATAACTGGAAGGCACCTCTGGGAGACTTGGTACACTGTCTCAAGCCTCATCCAGAGTGGCAAGCTCAACCTCGACCCGGTAATCACCCACAAGTATAATGGCTTCGATGATTTCGAGGAGGCTTTCGAGCTAATGCGTGCAGGAAAGACGGGAAAAGTTGTATTCTTCCCTCAAAGGGGTTGAATCATCCCTTCTTCTTTCACCGCAATTCTTAAGTAATTTCTTCCCCACTTCCCCCGGAGGTGTTGGAATGGAACTGAGCTACCAGGAGAAACTCACTCTCATAAAGCTTAACGAGCTGAAAAGGGCCAATTTTGAAGAGCTGGTTGAAAGAACCGGCCTTGAGCAGGTCGCCGTCATGAGGGCCGTCCTCGGCCTTCAGAGCAAGGGACTGGCCAAGCTCCACGAGAGGAGCGAGAAAGTTGTCAAAATTACTGAGACGGGAAAAAAATACGCTGAAATAAGCCTCCCCGAGTGGAGGGCCCTGAGGCTCCTCAGGGAGAGAAAAAAGGTCACCCTGGACGATCTCAAAGAGGTCCTTAGCGAGGATGAGCTCAAGCCCATAGTCGGCCTTCTTAGAAAGGAGGGCTGGGCGAGCGTTAGAAAGGAGGACGGAAAGCTCGTCCTCGAAATCACGGAGAGGGGTCTCAAAGCGGGGGAGAGGCCGATTGACAGGGCATTGAAGCTCCTCACCGAGAGGGAAACCGTCCCGGTTAAGGAAGTGGAAACCCTCGTTCCTGTAAAAGAGCTCAAGAGAAGGAAAATTGGCGAGGAAGACACGGTAACAGAGAGAACCGTTGAGATAACTCCAGCTGGAGAGGAGCTCGTGCCAAAGGTGGAGCTTAAGAGAGAGGTTTCCATCCTAACGCCCGAGCTTATCAAGTCTGGAAAATGGAAGGAAGTCGAGTTCAGGAAGTTTGACATAAGGGCCCCTGTGAGGAGGGTTTATCCGGGCAAGAAGCAACCCTATCGCGCCTTCCTCGACAAGATAAGGAGAAGGCTCATAGAGATGGGCTTCATCGAGATGACGGTTGAGAGTCTCATAGAAACCCAGTTTTGGAACTTCGATGCCCTCTTTCAGCCCCAGAATCACCCCGCTCGCGAGTGGACTGACACTTACCAGCTCAAGTACCCGAAGAGCGGTTCCCTGCCCGAGAAAGAACTCGTGGGGCGAGTTAAGACGGCCCACGAGAAGGGCCTGGCAGGTTCAAGGGGCTGGGGCTACGTTTGGAGCCCAGAGAGAGCGATGCTCCTCATGCCGAGGGCTCACGGAACGGCTTTGGATGCCAGACAGCTCGCTAAGGGAGTGGAGATTCCGGGGAAGTACTTTACCATACAGCGCGTTTTCAGGCCAGACGTCCTCGACAGGACGCACCTCATAGAGTTCAACCAGATTGACGGTTTTGTCGTTGGAGAAAACCTCAACTTCAGGCACCTCTTGGGCATTTTGAAGCGTTTCGCGGTGGAAATCGCTGGAGCGAAGAAGGTGAAATTTTTACCGGACTACTACCCGTTCACCGAGCCGAGCGTCCAGATGAGCGCCTACCACCCAGAGCTCGGCTGGGTCGAGTTCGGTGGAGCGGGAATCTTCCGCGAGGAGATGACGAAAGCCCTCGGAGTTGACGTCCCGGTCATAGCCTGGGGAATAGGGATCGACAGGCTTGCCATGTTCAAACTCGGAATAGACGACATAAGGTATCTCTTCAGCTACGACTTAAGATGGCTCAGGGAAGCGAAGCTGGTGTGGTGAGTTCAGTGATTCACTACACTATCGTAGAGATTCGAATGAGCCAGTACAGCATTTCGAGGGAGGAGGTAGAAGATACCCTCCGCAGTCCCCTCCGTTTGTTTTTTGACGTTGGTTCAAATCGTTATGTGGCCATTGGGAAGAAAAACGGGCATGGCTTGGTCGTGGTCTACGAGGTGGCTCATGGTGAAAAAGTCGTCGTTACCACTTACCACACAAGCAAAGTTGATAAAATCATGGGGGCTAAGTTATCATCCGGGAGGTGGATTGAGTTATGAGTGAGGAAATCCTTGTTAGGTACGATCCGGACGTTGATATTCTCTACGTTCAGCTCTCAAAGAAGAAACCCGTCGATGCCGACATGAGGGGCGATGTTGTTATTGACCTCGACGAGAACGGAGAAGTCGTTGGCTTTGAGATATGGCGCGCGAGGGAGCTAATCCTGCCGGAGTTCATGAAGTTCATCGAGAAGATAAAGGCAGAAAATGCCCACGTTGAGGGTTAAAGATGCCGAAGGTCGTTATAGAACTCCCCTCTGGTGTGAGGCGGGAGTTCGTGGAGCTTCAAGTTAGGAGGGCCATTGAGGCCGAGATGGCGAGACTTGCCTTCGTGGAGGACGTTGCAAAGAGGCTCAATCTCGAGGAGGAAGACATTAAGGAAATTGAGGTACTGAGGGAAGAGGCATGGCAGGAATTCAAGACTTGATAACAAGGGTCAATATGATGCCCTGCCAATTGAAGAACTGTTGAGGTGATAACATGCCCAAGTTCGACGTCTCGAAAAGGGATCTGGAAAGGCTCGTAGGGAAGACATTCACAGTTGAGGAATGGGAGGACCTCTTCCTCTACGCGAAGTGCGAGCTGGACGACGTTTGGGAGGAGGAT
>JALSNG010000023.1 GCA_026987155.1 Thermococcus sp.
TAGAGCCAGACTTACCTCTCTTTCTTGCATGTATCCTTGCCATACAATCACCTCCGGGTGACGGCCAGCTCCCGCCAGCCGTCCCTTCGACCGGGAATCGTGGGGAAGTTTAAAAAGGTTTGCCCACAGTCTTTACGAAACAAAAAAGTTTTAAGCAAACGAATTAAAATAGTTACATGCGGACCTTGAGAGACCTCCCGCCCTCCGAAGTGGAGAGAATACAGGAACGCGCCCGCCAACTTCGTGAATCCAGAATGAGCTACCTGAGGATTACAAGAGAATTGGCTGAGGAGTTCAAGGTTTCCCTCTCAAAGGCAACCGTGCTACGGTGGTGCAAAGGAACACACAACCCATTCAACAGAACAAAGCGCGTTAATTTAAGCCCCTCCCCCGAACTGGCGTATATAATTGGAGTTTATCTCGGGGATGCTTCCATTAGTAACAGGAATTACCAATACAGAGTCCGCCTGAAAGTCGTGGATAAAGATTTCGCCGAGAGTTTTGAGAAAGCGCTGAAATCAATAGGGGCAAATCCCAGAACCGGCTTTGAGCACAACAGTGGCAGGACAGACAGATGGTGGGTTGAGGTTACCAACAAGGAGCTGTTCATGTTCCTGAAAGGGCCGAAAGAGAGGCTTTTTGAAGTTGCCAGGGTGTATCCAAAGGAGTTCCTGAGAGGGTTTTTCGATAGTGAAGGAAGTGCCATCGTTTACCCAAATAGGGCAAGAGTTGAGGCCAGCAACTACGACTTAGAAGTACTGGAGCTTTGCAAAGAGTTACTGCAACGACTCGATATACACTCAAAAATCTACAAAACAAAGCGAAAAGGGCAAACTGTAGTTATACGCGGAAAGGAGTATCAATACAATTCAGACCTTTTCACCCTTACGATATACCAACAGGACTCAGTATACAGGTACACGGTAGAAGTCGGGTTCACTATACAACGAAAACAAACCCCACTGCTACAATATCTCAACTCCCCAAACACGACGACACAAAAAGTTTTGAAAACACAACAAAAAGCACGCCATAGCGGGGGGAGGATTTGAACCTCCGACCTCCGGGTTATGAGCCCGGCGGGCACTCCTAGCTGCCCCACCCCGCTGCGCGACCCGTTAGTTAGTGAACCGTGGGGGGGTTTATAAATTTTGCGGGAGGGTTTATAACTCCAATCGTTTCAGTTCCCCTGGTGGTAGAATGTACCTGACCAAAGAGGAGGAGTTGATCTTAGCAGGAGAGTACGGCTATGCCCTTCAGAAGGCCATGGAGATACTCGTTGCCCTCGGAGACATCTACGGTGCAGACAGACTTATCTCGATCAAAAGCGCCCAAGTGGCGGGCGTTTCCTACAAGAACATCGGTGATGCGGGAGTGGAGTTTCTGAGGGACTTCGTCAATGCTGGTGCAAAGGTTTCCGTTTACACGACGCTGAATCCGGCTGGGGTAGGCGATGAGGATTTCATGCTCAGGCAGAGGGAGGTCCTTGAGCTCTACAGGGCAATGGGGATTGAGATCACCTCAACCTGCACGCCCTACTACGGCGCGAACCTTCCGAAGTTCGGGGATCATTTGGCATGGAGCGAAAGCTCGGCGGTGATCTTCGCAAACTCCATCATAGGCGCGCGAACGAACCGCGAGGGGGGGCCATCAAGCCTGGCAGCTGCCATAGTGGGCAAAACACCGAATTACGGCCTCCACATGGACGAGAACAGGAAGGCGACGGTTGTCGTTGATGTTAGGGCAGGGATGGAGAGTTTTGTTGACTACGCGGCCTTGGGCTATCATCTCGGAAAAATTCTCGGCAACGACGTCCCGTATTTCAGGAGCATAAGGCCCAAGATGACTGAATACCTCAAGGAAATGGGCGCTGCGATGGCCGCAACTGGGAGTATTGCTCTCTACCACGTTGAGGGTGAGACCCCTGAGTACAGGAATGCCATAGTGGACAAGGTTGAAACCATTACCGTTGAGGATTCTGAGGTAAAGGCAGTCAGGGAGGCTTTCTCCGACGACTGGAGCGAGATAGACATGATACTCATCGGCTGTCCGCATGCGTCCTTCCTGGAAGTTAGGGAGATTGCAGAACTCCTCAGAATGCGCGGGAAACCTTTGAGGATACCGCTCTTCATAACGGCGAGCAGAGCGGTGAAGGCTTTAGCCGATTCCCTCGGCTACACTGAGACAATTGAGCGCTACAACGGCAGAATCATAGCCGATTCCTGCTTTGTCGTGTCCCCAATCAAGGGTTGGTACCGTGGCATAGCCACCAACAGCGGAAAGAGCGCCTTCTACTTCCGCTCCTTTGGATTCAGCGTAAGGCTCGACGATGTCGAAAACCTGCTAATGGAGGCACCGTGAGGTGGTATAATGAGGCTAAAGGGAAGAAAGATCGTCGGTGGAAGGGCCGAGGGGGAGCTGGTAGTCTCCCACAAACCCCTATCGTTCCTCGGTGGCGTTGACCCCGAGACGGGAATTGTGACGGATGCGGAGAGTGACATAAGAGGGCAGAGCATCGCGGGTAAGATACTGGCGTTTCCAAGGGGAAAGGGCTCAACCGTTGGTTCCTACGTTATCTATGCACTCAAGAAGAACGGCAAGGCTCCAAAGGCAATAATCGTTGGCGAAGCGGAGACCATAGTCGCAACTGGGGCCATAATAGCCGGAATTCCAATGGTAGACGGAATAGACGTCTCAAAGCTCAGGAGCGGCATGAAGGTTAAGGTTGATGCGGATTCGGGTGAGGTTGTGGTGGAGTAAACTCCAGGGAGCAACCCCCTGGACTTCCCGTGGCATGAATAGCTTTTTAACCCCCTTTCCCCAACAATTGCAGGAGGTAGGAAATGCCGCGTGGCATCTACGAGTGCATAAACTGCGGTCACAGGGAGGAGTTCGAATCGAGGGAGCCGGTGATGGAAAAGGCCTGTCCAAAGTGTGGCTCCGACATGGTTCTCGTTGGATTTCCGGCGGAGGAAGATGGGGAAGTAACCATTGAAGAGCCTTTCAGTCCTTCTGTAGAGTCTCGGGGGCTCGAAGAGGTCCTCAGGAAGTTCTACTCCCTTGAGTTCCGGGGAGTTGATGGAAACGTTCTCGTCTACGAGGTTGAGGAGATAATCGAGAGAAATTTCGAGATGGTTTTGGCGGAGCTCGAAAAACTCGGCTACTGGGCGGCGCTCAAAAGGCGCGAAGGTAAGGTGCTACTCTTCGTGTTTCCAGCGGGTGAGGTTGGAGAAAGCAATCCCTGGCTGCCGGTTCTCTTTCTCCTCGCCACTATCGGGACGACTCTCTTTGCCGGTTACTACCAAGCCAAACTTTACATAGCCTTCCTCAACGCCTTTGCCCTTCCAGGCCTCAGAGACCCCTATCTAATAGCACTCTCATTTTCTGTGAGCGTCATGGCAATACTCGGCACACATGAGCTCGGCCATAAGATAGCGGCCGCTTACCACGGGGTGAAGGCAACGGTTCCCTACTTCATACCCTTTCCAAACCTCATTGGAACCCTTGGAGCGTTAATCAGGGTAAAGTCACCGGTTCCAACGAGAAACGCTGCCATAGACCTTGGAACGAGCGGCCCGATAGCGGGGTTTCTCGTGGCCATACCCGTGAGCATCGTCGGCCTTAAACTCTCGGTTGCAGTTCCTCAGAGTAGCATTCAGCCGGGTGGCGGTGGTATAGCCCTCGGAGGCAATCTCTTTTTCTACCTCCTTGGAAAGTACGTTTCCCCGATCCCCGATGGCTACGTGCTCTATCTCCATCCGGTAGCCATGGCCGGGTGGGTTGGAATCCTCGTGACGTTCCTTAACCTCATCCCCGCTGCACAGCTCGATGGGGGGCATATAGCGAGGGCCTTCATGGGGGAAAGAACCCACCGCTACTTCACGATGGTTATAGCCCTCTTTCTCATGGCGCTCTCTTTCCTCTGGGTGGGATGGATGGTGTGGGCGATTCTGATACTCCTCATGGGCTCGGCCGGCAATCCGGGGGCACTTGATGAGGTCACGCCCGTCTCAAAGGGGAGAATTCTACTAACCGCCGTAGCCCTGCTTATATTCGTCCTCTCGGCCACTCCAGTTCCTTTCAGCGCCTCCTGATCCCCTTTTCCTTCAGTATCTGCTCGATGTCGTAGTATATACTGTCCCTCGAAACGCCGAAGGTCCTTGCTATTTCGGAGATGTTCAGAACGCGGGGGTTGTAGTTGAACTCCTCAAGGATTCTCCTGAGGAGGGCCCGCCGCTCGTTTATGCCGAACTCGTGGAGGGGTTTTCTCTCGGAGGGGACGTTGTAGACTGCAACTGCTACCGCATAAGTCCTCCTCGTCACTGGGGTTACATACGTTCCAAGCTGGAAGTCAACTATTTGGGCTTTTTCCGGTAGCTTCTTGTTGAGACCCTCCACGGCTTTTCCCAGTGCGTCGCCTCTCCCCCTTCCGTGGGCGTAGTCAACGGCTATTCCCTTGCCCATGTCCTTCCCGAAGTCGAGGGCGAGGGTTATGGAGAGGTTCATGAAGGCGCCGAAGCTCAGCTCTATCTTGGAGGATGCTATGTATCCCCTCCGACCGGAGAGGGCTTCCTTTGATTTTATGGCAACGTTGGTTACACAATCCTCAATGCTCGCGGAGTCATGTTGGATATTTATGAGCTCCATGTGCTCACCCCTGTTCCATCGACAATATTGGGTACGCTTCCCTTAAATTTGGG
>JALSNG010000024.1 GCA_026987155.1 Thermococcus sp.
AGGTTCTCTCGAAAAGGCCCGAGAAAAGCTTGAAGAGCTAAACTCTAAGATCAAGGAGTGATTTTTGACTTCTGCGGTTGAACCACAACTTTTTTATAAACTTTTGGCCAGCCTAAGTCGCCAAGGTACAAAGGACGGGAAAAGGTTGGGGGGTGAGAGGATGAGGGGTGATGACGATGACGGTGGTAAAGAGCGCAGTAGGGACCTCAAGAACCTTCAGGGGCAAGCTCAGGGACGTGTTTCTGCTGTCCTTTCCGGCACTGTTTCTGTGCCTGATATTTGACTTCGTTGGTGGAGCTGTTCTCGGCAAGAATTGGAACACCATAATGTCCTATTTCCCGATTCTGGTCTTCATCATGCCCGGTCTCATGGATTTGCGCGGGAACATATTCTCCGCTCTTGCGTCTCGCTTCACAACAAAACTTAACCTCGGCCTAATCGAGAACGTCCGCGACCCTGAGGTGACGACGCAGATAGTCATGGCCATCCTCAGCAGTAAAATCCCCCTGATTGTTCTCTGGGTGGTTGGCCTCTTCCTCGTTCACAACATTGTTCAGGACGTTATAGTCCTGCTCATGGTTGTGGCCTCTGCAATCTTCATAGGTGTAATCCTTGGATACAGTACCGCGGCCATAACGATCCTTCCCTTCAAGAAGGGCTACGACCCGGATTTAATCGCCGCTCCTCTGATAAGCTCTATTGCCGATTTAATAACGATGCCAACGATGGTTTACTTTGCGTTGCTCTACATTCATCATGCCGATGCTTTTTACGCCCTGTCATTCACCATGCTTGTCCTCCTGTTTATCCTTGCATTCAGGGCAAAATTTGGGAGGGAGCATCGGAGAGCCTTCGGCGAGCTTGCCGCGATAATAGGTGCAATGGCTCTCATAGAGACCTTAACCGGCGGTCTGCTCGTTACCTACGAGAGGGTAATCAACGCCGTGATTATCGTCAGCGTCATGTGGCCGAGCGTGAACGACAGCATGGGGAACTTCGGTTCTATAATAGCCGCCAAGGTTTCCACGAAGATACACCTCGAAGGCGTTGAAGCCGTTAAGGGCAGGGAGACCCTCTACGACTTCATTTCTCTCCTCATCCTCGCGCCGATAATCGGCTACCTTACAAATCTCATCTCGATGTGGGTGGTTGTCCACTACATCCACCGGCCCGCTAAAATACTCTGGAACTTCGTCCTCGGCTTTCCTCTGGTTATCCTCGTGGCAATGTTGATAGGATTGGTAGTCGCGATACTTGCAGACAAATACAACTGGGATCCCGACAACGTCGCCATACCAGTCGTTACAACCCTAAGCGACGTTATTGGAACGATGTTCCTTGTGTGGGTCGCCATGACTGCTTTGTAAGGGGCGTTGTAAAAGAGATTAGGCCTCGGAAAGGACTTTGAAAGTTATCTTTCCGTTTTTGATTATCTTCTTGAGCTCTGGGAGCAGGTTTTTGGGGTTCTCCTCTGCTATCTCCATCCTTATCTCGCTGATACCTTCTGTGGTGGGTGGAAAGAAGTGTATGTCCCGAATCTTTCCCTTAACCCTTTCATAAAGATGGCCTAAAACTTTTCCTCTTCCTTTATATGGCAATTTAATGTCGAGTTCAACAATTTGCATACCAATCACCGCCTTATTTTATAAAAGAGGGCCTATATAACCTTTTTCATGAGCAGGAATCATCGAACCTCATACCTTATATTCCTATTGGTTATTCCCCTGCCGTAAGGGTTATCTCTCTTTCCTGTGATTTTTACAGGGGTGATCCCAATGCGTGCCTTTATCTCTCTCGACCTTGAGGGCTTGCCCTACATAGTCAGCAGGGAGCATCTCTCCGTCAAAGGGACCCTATATTCAGAGGCAAGGAAAATAGCAACGGAGATAGTTAAAGTTACAGCCGAGACGTTGCACCACGAGCTTGGATTTGACGAGATTGTGATAGCTGACAGTCACGGACCGATGGTCAACATTCTACCGGATGACACTCCGGATTACATAGAACTCGTCCGGGGCTTTCCGAGGCCTCTAAGCATGGTGTCCTTCGCAAAGGGGAGTGATGCGGCCCTCTTCCTTGGCTATCATGCCAAGGCTGGGGTTGAAAATGCCACCTTTGACCACACTTACAGCGGGGCGAGCGTTGATATCCTTGAGATCAACGGTATAGAAGTTAGTGAGTTCCTGCTCAACGCCTACCTCCTGGGAAAATGGGGAATTCCCGTCATCCTTGTTGGCGGTGACAAAAGACTCGTGGAGACCGACGTCAAAAAATTTACTCCCTGGGCCGTTGGTGTGCCTTTTAAGGAGTCCACTTCGCGCTACGCGGCCAAGAGCCCTGGACTGAGAAGGATAAAAGCCATGCTGAAGGAGGGGGTTGTAGAAGCCGTTGAGAGGCTGAAGAAGGGGGATGCAAGGCCACTTGTGACTAAGGAGCCAGTCAACGTTAAGGTGCGCTTCTTAAACACTGCTTTCGCTGATGCAGCAGAACTCCTACCCTTTGTGAAACGTCTTGACGGAAAAACGGTTGAGTTCGAGGCCGAGACAGTGGAAGAGGCCTATAAAGTTTTCGAGCTCCTCACCCTGGCCGCCGCCGGTGTGAACGCAATCGTGACGAGGTAAAGTTTAAGTTTTTTTGGTGGAGAAAAATCAATGCCCCCGGGAAACCGCGGGGGATGAGCGCTCCGGCGAGCGATGATTCTCCTTCGCTCCCCGGGGGCACATTCCAGCCTTCTGAAAAGGTCATTTTCTTGTTATACTCAATGTCTTTGGACTTCTTTTAACGGCGGCGGGCGCGCCCGGGGGTGGGAACCCTCCACCGTCCCCTTCCACCGGGGCTCGCTCACCCCCGCTACCCCACGAGCGCCGAACGTCCCGCCTACCGCTGCTCCCTTCCGGGCCTGGCGGGGTTCGGCGGGCAAAGGGAGTTAGCGGAGCCCTCCAGCTCCGCCCCTCCCACCGCCGGCCCCGTGGGACGAGGGATCACCGTTGTGCCCCGGCTTCCGGGGGCGGCTTTGGGAACCGCCCCCCGGGCTTCGGCCCCGGCATATCGACGGTTTCCGGTTGCAGGGGACGCCGAACCCCCCGGCCTAGCCCGCCGCCAGCTAACTTATCCTTGGGCAGATATATAAAGCTTTGGTAGGCTCGAAAACCAAAGGTTGCCCACCATTGGATTGAAAAATTTTCATAAATGCGTGAACGAATAGGTGCATGGGTGATACACCGTGCGCTTAACTGAGCATCCCCTTCTGCGTTTTGAGCGCGGCAGGGAGGTTACAATGTATTTTGAAGGGAAACCTATCAAAGCCTACGAGGGGGAGACGATAGCGACTGCTCTACATGCCTCTGGAATCAGGGTTCTGAACTATTCCGCCAACGAGAAGCGGCCCAGAGGGCTCTTCTGTGTAATCGGCAAGTGCTCCTCCTGTCTGATGGTCGTGAACGGAATCCCCAACGTCAGAACGTGCATAACCTTGGTTGAAGACGGTATGAGGATAGAGCGCCAGCACGGGAGGGCGAAACTTCCGAGGGAGGCTAAACCCCCGGAGTTCAAGGAGGCGAAGGTCGTAAGGGCGGATGTTGTTATAGTGGGCGGCGGTCCTGCAGGACTGATGGCGGCCATCCATGCCGCCGATGCCGGAGCAAGCGTCGTTCTCCTAGATGAGAACCCAATGCTCGGCGGCCAGCTCGTCAAACAGACCCACAAGTTCTTCGGCAAGCGCGAGCAGTTCGCGGGAGTCCGGGGGGTGGAGATAGCGAAAATCCTTGAGGAGGAACTCAAAAAGCGGGAGAACGTTAAAATCTTCCTCGAAACCTCCGCCGTCGGCATCTTCCGGGAGGGTGAGGAAAAGCTCGTCTTGGCCGTCAGGAAGGACCGCGAGCCCATTGAATTCCGCGGAAGGGCGGTTATCGTAGCAACCGGCGCGATGGAGAAGACCATCCCCTTCGAGAACAACGACTTGCCGGGAATATACGGCGCCGGAGCCATTCAGACGCTCATGAACACCTACGGCGTGAAGCCCGGCGATAGAGTCCTGATCGTTGGGGCCGGAAACGTGGGGCTTATCTTAGCTTACCAGCTCATCCAGGCCGACGTTGGGGTGAAGGCGATAGTCGAGGCCATGCCGAAGGTCGGCGGCTACTTCGTGCACGCGGCGAAGGTCAGACGGTTAGGAGTTCCGATACTCACGAGGCACACCATCCTTAGAGCTGAAGGGAAAGAAAAGGTCGAGAGGGCAGTAGTGGCACAGCTCGACGAGAACTGGAACGTTATCCCCGGAACGGAGAAGACCTTCGAGGTTGACGTCATAGCTTTAGCGGTTGGCCTAAGGCCCAGCATAGAGCTCCTCCACCAGGCCGGCTGTCAGATAAAGTATGTTAGAGAGCTCAGCGGTCACGTGGCAGTTCGCGACGAGTGGATGGAGACCACCGTCAGGGGGATATTCGTCGCAGGGGATTCTGCTGGAATAGAGGAAGCCACAACTGCAATGCTCGAAGGGAAGATAGCCGGAATCGCCGCCGCCCTGAGGCTGGGCATAGCAGACGAAAGCTGGGTTAATGAAATCGAGAAGGCCCAGAAAGACCTCCTGGAGTTCCGCTCCGGGCCCTTCGGCAGGCACGTTCTTGAGGGGATTAAGAAGGCCTTGGTG
>JALSNG010000025.1 GCA_026987155.1 Thermococcus sp.
TTTTGTTGCCATTTCTTCAGACCTCTCATCCATCCTTTCCACAACCTTCGCCTCCATCATAGGGCACCCCTCAGGTAGGGGTTTCTCAGAATATATTGCAAAAATTTGCTTTATTAACTTTTTTTTGTAGAATTTTCGATAATTATTTCAGTTACATATCTATGAAAATCTGCCCAAATCTGGGATATAACATTACTGTAGATCACTAAGCAAAGCTTTAATAAAGAAGTTTGTAGTAACACAATAAACAGGGGGCTATTTATGCCTCTCAGCTGTAATGAGGTTAAAGAGATCCTCAGGTTATATAATGAGGGGGTTCCAGTTCAAGAAATAGCAGGAAGATATAAAGTTAGCGAGAGGAGGATTTATCAGATTGTGAAAAACCCCAGTCTTAGAAAACCAGGTAGGCCAAGGAAGAATGTAACTCCGGATGTAGAGGAGTTTATCATAAAGCTGAGGCAAAAAGGATTGTCATCAAAGAAAATATACGAACATCTAATAAAAAATAGAATTGAAGTTTCTTATTATCAAGTCTGGAAAATTGTAAGGAAGTGGGACATTAATGAGTTATCCAGGGAATTGTTCGGGATAACAAAGAACTATGAGAGGATTCTGGGGATATTCGTAACGCGAATAAAGTTGAGGAATGGATTTTTAAAATTGTTTGTACTCGGTGACATCTTCAGTTCGAAAGTGCTTGATTATGGAGTTGACCCCAACCTTAAGTGCATAGTCTACCATATAAAGGGGCATATTCTCCCTGAAACGTTGATTATCATACAGCGGAGTCCACCTCTCGTTCCTACAAGAGGCACTAACTACTTGACCCAGTTTTTAAATGAGGCAAATGTGGATTACGTCTGGATAACCCGTTCCCAGCTCAGACGTTTGTGTAATTGCATGAAAAAATTTAATATCCCACTTTTTGAGAACAAGGAAGAGTTTATAAACTGGTTCAACAACAAAGGTGTGGACCTACTTGAAAAATCCTGCAAGCTGATCTCAGAAAAATTCATGGAGTTGAAAGAGGATGGGAATATTAGACAAAATACGCAGTTTTCTCAAAACGAAGTCTGAGGCTGAAATTCAAAACTTTAAGGTTGAAATCATCAAAGAGTATGATTTCAGGGAGTTTCTCCTCGCGACAATTGAGGGACTCCCAATAATGGGGACGTTTCATAATTCTGAGGAACTTTCAGCGAAGGTGCCGGAATTCCTTAAGTTTGTGTCAGATTTTGAAGAATCTACATATTATACGCTATCCACTGGCAATTCCACATATCTACTTTTGAGGATATCAGAAGATGTGTTACTTTTCGCCAAAGGAGAACGGCCGTTAAGATACCACGAGGTGCAGGAACTTATGAGGAAAACAAAAAATGAATTGGGAATTTAACGTATTATCTTTTTCCCAGCGCTTCCTCCACAAGTGTATTTAAAAGCTCAACGATTTTCTCGTGGACGTTGAGTTGTATCCCATCAACAGTCAGCGTCTGGGTTTTGGAGACCCCATCTATCAGACCGTTTTTGACCAGGGTTTCAACCACAAATGCCTCATCCCAGCCGTCTAAAAGGTTCCTGCCGAGTTCGAGCGAAGCTTCCGCGAGAAGGCCGTAGGCACCCCAGTTGGAAACTGCCGAGAGGATCAGTTCATCCGTTTCGATAACGCTCGCTATCTTTTTTCCGTTGGGGACGTGCCTTGCAACGAGATCTCTGATCCTACCCATCCCCACCTCGTTGCCGCCGTCACCGATCCCTATGGTTGGAACTCCTGTTTTTCTGGCCTCGAGGACAACTTTGTCAAAGGTTTTCCTCTCTATCTTCATTCCGCTCATGGAGTAATAGTTCCCATCCTCGGCCCTGCCAGGAGTTTCCACCGCGATGAGTAGGGAATAGGAGGAGACATCAGGTTCTCTAACGAACTTAACTCCAAAGGCCCAGAGTGCATTTTCCACCTCGGGGTATGTCATCACCTCAGCTCTGCCACCGAGTTCTTCAACGGCCTTAGCTATGGCAATGGCCCCAGGAGGTCCGTCGGTTTCTGCCCTCATTGTGGGGGGTATGGGGAAGCCTGTGATTATGAGGACTCTTTCGTGATTGTCCAGAAATATTTTTGCGGAATTATGTAAAAAATTTGGGGTTTCCCTGCGGTAGTCGAGGTATGCTCCAAGAACTCCTCGGTTCCCCACGTCGGTGTTGATTAGGTGAGCTATCATTCCTCCACCTCGTAAACGACTATTTTAACCTTCTTTCCCTTTACCGCCTCTTTGAGTTCCCACCACAGTTCCGTTGGTTCTTCGCTTCGGTGTCTTAGTGTTTGACCGTTTTCGAGCTTCACAACCTTTTCCCAATACTTTACAAAAACGCCTTCCCTTTCAAACGTCTTCCTCATATCCCATCACCCACAACCTTCCTGAGCTCATGGAGGGTCCGTATCTCATAATCCGCCATGCGGTAACCTTGATCCCCCTTTCGGTTTATCCATATTGCCTTCATGCCGATGTTCTTTGCCCCGTAAACGTCTTGGGTTAGGGAATCCCCCACCATGGCGGATTCTCCTGGTTTTGCGTTCAGTCTTTCAAGAGCGTAGATAAATATCTTTGGCTCGGGTTTTATGGCGTTTACGTCGTCCCTCGTCACTACGACGTCAAAGTATTCCTGAAGGCCAGTTAGCTTGAGTTTGAGCCTCTGGTACTCTGGTCCGCTCGTTATGACCCCGAGCATGTATCCCTCATCCCTAAGCCAGTGGAGGGTTGGGAGCGTGTCCGGATACACGTGGAGCCTGTGGGAGTATCTTTTCAGGAGCTCCTCGTAACTCATGTCGAGGTCAAATAGTTTGAAAAAGAAGTTCCAGTCATGCCAATCGTACGTGTCCCGTCTACCGAGTATTTCCGCTAAGAAACGCTCCCGGGCATCTTTCTTATCCACACCCAGTTTTTTTGATAGTTTATCGTAAACTTGGGGGAGGAAGGTCTCTATGAGTGGCATCTCGGTGAGGAGGGTTCCGTCGATGTCAAAGAAGATGGCTTTCATCCTACCACCTCTTGACGAGGAGTGCGAGTATCTCGGATTCTTTCTGGAGGTCCCCGTCGGTCACAACCCCCCAGATGATGTCTTTTTCCGAGAGAATCTTCTGAAACCTTTCGAGGATTCTGTGGGTATCTTTAAGGGGGGCCTCTTCACCCACGAGGAGCGCTATTAGTCCCCTCTCCCAGAGACCCCAGTGCCAGTTGAAATCCACCCCGCGTAGGAGCCTGAGTATACCAACGTTGCCGCCCTTTATCATGTTGAATAGGTCTGCATAGTCAATGTTGACAAGCATCTGGGTTTCGAGGTAGTGGTAGAGCCTGGAGAACATCCTGCCTATCCCCTCTGTTGCACTCCCAAAAGCCTGGGACACTGGGGCATCGTCCCTTATGAAATCCCAGAGGGAGTCGTAGAAAACTGTTTCAAAGTTGTTTGCCCATTCGGGTTTTCCGTTGGTTACGAGTTCTCTTTTGGGGGTCAGAACGTAGGCGAGTCTTATCGTGTCCCCTGGAAGGGACGTCTCTATGATCTCCCTCAGGTTGTGGTTTAGGGGTTTGTCCTCGAAGATTAACCAGATGAATGAATTTTCGGGAATGGATTCGAAGAAGGAATTAAGCCTCTGGATGTATTTCTCCGAGCTTGGGAGGAGGTAGTAAGCGGGGTTGACGGTTACTTTTATTATCCCCTCTGCCCTTATCCCCTCTACAATCCTTGCCCCGGCGTTTCCTATTCCAACAAAAATGTGGGTAAAGGATATCATCTCGACCCCTTACTCAAGGGTCGCGTGCTTCCGCCTCATATCCTTTTCGGTCTTCTGGAAGGTTGCCATGAGGAGTGCTATGACACCGTCGAGGAAGACCATTGTCGAGTCTTCGAAGAGCGTCCCCATTGGGGCCACCCACTTGTACTGGGTGAGCATCTGTCTCGCTATGTAGTCTGTTGGTATGTCTGTTTTAGCTCTCCCGGGGATTTCCACGACAACGTCGGAAAGTTTTCCGAGCGTTGAGTTGGCGTAGGAGGTTATCGTAACGACCTTTCCTCCCTGGGCCCTTGCTATTTTGGCAGCATCCACGATGCTGGTCGTTTCACCGGATCCACTTATCGCTATGAGGAGGTCCCCGGGCTCAAAGGCCGGCGTTATCGTTTCACCTACCACGTAGACGTTGAAGTCGAGGTGCATGAGGCGCATCGCGAAGGCTTTGCCAACCAACCCGCTTCTCCCGGCACCGTAGATGAATATCTTGTTCGCACCTATCATTGCATCCACGAAGCCCCGAACCTGCTCCAGTCTTATCTGCTCTGAAACGTTGCCAATGTGCTCAACGATGTCTTTCATGGCTTTCCTTATGGTCATCATGTACTCTCCCCAGAAGAGGTCTATTATCTTCCTCGTTATGCTCTCGGGATCCTTTGCCTTCGTTATCGCTCCCCCGACGATTATTATCGTGGCCCCAAGTTCGATGACTTTGGGAATTGTTTCAAGGTTAAGGCCTCCAGCAACGGCTACGGGAACCCTCACAGTCTGCACGACCTTTTCGAGGTCTTCGAGGGGGCTCTTCCCCTGAACCTGTTCATCTATTCCGGTGTGTACGAGTATGTAGTGGACGCCCATCTTTTCGAGTTCTTTGGCCCTCTTAACTTTGTCTTTGACGCCTATGAGGTCAACCATCACCCGTATTCCATACTTTCTCGCAACTTCGACGGCGTCTTTTATTGTCTTGTCATCCGCAACCCCAAGGATGGAAACCACATCTGCCCCATGTCGTGCCGCCATTTCAACCTCTAAGGCGCCTGTGTCCATTGTTTTGAGGTCGGCGACAATTTTTCTGTCTGGAAAGCGCCTTTTGAGAAGCTCTACAGCACGCATACCTTCTTTCTTGATGAGGGGGGTTCCGACCTCAAGCCAGTGGGCACCGCCCCGGGCCGCTTTCTCGGCTATAGAAATGGCCTGTTCAACATCGGTGAGATCAAGGGCGACCTGGAGTATCATCTCCTTACCTCCAAAATTTTTCGATTAAGCTTTGGGTTGCTACTTTTTAAAGGTTGGCCTCTGATTTTAACACGTTCATGCCTATCCCCCTTCCCAAGTTTTAAAAAGGGGACCGCTCATCCCACAGGGGTGGAATAATGGTAACGTTCATTCCCTTTGGGGAGAGGCCGAACAGGGAGGGCGTCCTCTACGCTCTCAACCTTTTGAAACGGAATAAGCTACTTGACGATTACCTTATAGTGGAATCCAGCAGGGTTGAGCTTTTGAAGGGGAGAATACCCTTTGACCGGGCTTATGTTGTGGGAGAACACCTCGCAACCTACGGTATCGTGGAGAAGCTCAAGCCGGCATCCTTAATCAGTGTTGATGCCCATACGGATCTGATGCACGACTACCTTGATCACGGTTCTTGGCTGGCCTATGCTCTCGAGAACCGCTACGTGAACCGGGCCGTTGTTCTTGCGCCAGTTCTTATGATCCCGACCACGGAAAGGACGGAACTGTGGACGAGGAGGGTGAAGATTTTTCCAGCACTCCTCAGGAGCAGGAGGGTTGGAAAAAGGTGGAGGGCCTATATGAACTTCCAGACAACACCCCTTGAAAGGATAATGGAGGAAACAAAGAAGTACCTGGGTTCTGAGGTTTATCTCACCGTGGACATGGACGTTCTCCGCCCCGAGTACCGGATAGCCCGCTTCCAGCACGGGGAGCTGGGACTCAATGAGCTTCTTGAAATCCTTGAGGGGATAAAAAGGAGGTTTACCATTGTGGCTTTTGACATTGCTGAGGTTTCCGACAGAATAAAGCGTTCGCGCCTTGGAAAGAAGGCCTTAGTGGAGGTTTTCAGCCTTCTGATGGGGTGATTCTATGGGGAGGGGACCCACGGAATGGGAGGTAAAGAATATCATAATGCCCCTGATGCTCTCCGGTGCGAAGATGCTCGACAGGCATTGTCCAAGATGTGGCTCTCCCCTGTTTGAGAAGGACGGTAAGGTGTTCTGTCCCGTTTGCGAGCACAGGGAAAAGCAGAGGCAGGCTGAGATGAGAGGCGTTGAGGAGCGTCTCATGGAGAAGCTCAACGAGCTCGCCAATTCCCTCCCGGAGGATTTGAACGAACTTGAGAAACACTTAAGGGCGATGGGGGTTATAATTGACCTGCTGGAAAAGTACAGAAAACTGGGGGGAGGAAAATGAAGGGTTTGAAGGTTCTTGAGGCCCTTGAGGATGGGCCAAAGACGATAGAAGATATAGTGGCAATGACGAAGTTGAAGAAAATGGAGGTACGCCGCTACCTGCTCCGCTTCGTAGAGCAGGGGAAGGTCGAGGCTTTTCAAGAGGGAGAGAAGATGTTCTGGAAGCTGAGGGAGGAGAGTGAGGTTGAGAGGGAATTCAGGTACGTTTGAGACTTCCCTGGTAGTTTTTTTAATCACATCCTTCTTTGTAACCCCCACTGTTTCAGCGGCTCCATCTATCCCTGGAGTCGGTGTATTTTTCTATCCATGGTACGGGCACTGGTATCATTGGAGGGGACTTGATAATTTCAATCCCCCGCAGAACTGGAGTTCACATTACGTTCCTGAAATTCTACCCGGGGTTTATCTTCCGCAAGTTGAGCTCTATGATAGCAATGATACGAGGATAATTCTCTGGCAGTTGTACGAGATGAGAAACGCTCACGTTTCCTACGCCATATCCTCGTGGTGGGGGAGGGGAAGCTTTGAGGATGGTGTGTTTGAGCGGCTTTTGGAGGTTACCGAGAGCAACATAAGTCCCCACCCAAAGCTTAAGTGGTGCATAATTTATGAGCTTGAAGGTTACGGAGATCCTTCCGCCGAAAAGATTAGGGACGACCTCCTCTATCTGCTCCACAAGTATGCGTGGAGACCAAGTTACCTCAAGGTCGACGGAAAACCTGTCTTTTTCGTTTACGCTGGCAAAAACGATACGGTTGAATACGCCCGAAAATGGTATCTGGTGAAGCAATCCTTAAACAACAGTGTCTTTATAGTCCTAAAAGTCTTTCCAGGTTATAGGAAGTACTCATACTATGCCGACTCGTGGTTCCAGTACGCCCCTGCTCTAAGATTCGAAGTTCAGGAACCGTACTCTGGCTTTGTTTCGCCAGGATTTTGGAAACTGTGGAAAAACGAAGAGCCACCAGTACTTCGGAGGGATCCCAACGAGTTTGAGAAGGCACTTAAGCACCTTATCTCTTCCGACGTGGGAATAAAGACGGTGCAGACGTGGAACGAGTGGCATGAAGGTACTCAGGTTGAACCGGGACAACTGGTCAGCGAGGCATGCGGTGCTTATTGCCCGCTTGATGGGTATGGGGAAGAGTACGTTAGGATTATGGGTTCCCTGATACCCAAAATCTACAGATACGAGCCGTCCCTCGAGATTAAACCGAACTTGGTTGTAAACGATACTCCTTTTATACAGCTTGTGGGGAGAGGATTTCCACCCCGCTCGACCGTGGAATTCCTTGTTGATGGAGAGCTCAATGTGACCTCCACCAGAGCTGGAGTGGATGGTTCATTCATATGGGATTTGCCGCCGGAAGATTTTCCTGAAGGGTTTCATATAATTGTGGCAAAAAGTAAGGGTTATGTGTCAGTTGCAGCCTTTTACAAGCCCCCAGTCAAGGTTCTCGTAAGGGAGAGCCGAGCGACTTTTACAACCACGAGAGTATCTACAACAACTGTATGGGATAAAAGTTGTCGTGATGAAGCTTCAAGTTGGAAAATGCCAGCAATAATAATCATTTTCCTGATGGGGCTTGTTGCGTTACTTTGGAAATTAAGAAAAAGGTGAATCAGGCCTTCTTGGCCTTCTTCCAGTATTCCTTGAACTTGGTCTCAAAGAGCTCCTTTATCCTGAAGTCCTTTATCCATATCTGGGTTTCGTAGTTGAAGTAGCGAGCCGCCATGTCCTCGAGGGCGAAGAAGACTTCATCGTCGCATATCAGCATCGGCAGGTCAATGCTGTCAATGACTTTGAGTTCGAGCTTCTTTGCCTTGTAGTAGTCCATTATCTTTGACGTGTTTATCCTCTGGAGTATTGGCTTGGTGACGAGAATCTTAACCTTCACGCCGTTGTCTACGGCTTTTATGATATCGTTTTCGAGGTTGATGGCTATGTAACCATCATCTGCGAGGAGGATCTGCTCCTTGACTTCTTCAAACATCTCTTTGGTCTTGAGGGTGGCGTTCCTTATTCCTCTGACAACCCAAACGCGCTCAACACCGTACTTTGGAATCTCCGTCTCAATTAGTGGGTTCATGAGTTCAATGAGTTCCTCTTTGGCTTTCTTCTTGGCTTCGAGCTCTTCCGCAACGCGCTCCTGCCACTCTTCTATGAACTTCTCAAGGATGTTCTGTGGGTGAACCGGCCTGTACTTGTTGACCTTACCCGGCTGGCTGATGGCGAATCCCTTCTTTTCGAGGCTCCTGAGGACGTCGTAGGTCCTCGGCGCCGGAACTTCCGAGACGCTGGCCAGTTCCGCTGGGGTGAGGACGCCAAAACCGACTAATGCCACGTACGCCCTTGCCTCGTAGAGGTTCAACTCAAAGTGTTCCTGAAGGAGTTCCACCATTCTGTCCTTAACCATCTTTACCACCACCACATTTTCTACTTCAATATTGGGAATAAGGGCATATAAATTTTTTCCACGATCCCTTAGTTCCCGACATTATCATGGACCGATACCCCGTTAATAACTCTCAGTGATATTATGGGGTATGCATTCAAACGCAAGCCCCTTACCACGTCCATTGTTTTAAATCTTTTGGTCACGGGAGAAACGAAATTTATTGCAAGAAATATTGGGAGGTCATAAAATCGGATAACCTGGTAAAACCTCTACGTTTCCTTCGGGAAGTGCCTCGTGAGCTCATGATATAGGCCTTCCAAGACCCCTTGGTAGTCCATACCCCCCTCCTCTATCAGATCCATGACCTCTTCGAGCTCCCTCGTCTTTTCTTCGCTGACGAGGTCCCTGTATTTTGTCATGAGGTAGTGGTAGACCTTTATGCCCTGCTCGGTTGGAACGAGTTTTTTCCTTCCCCTTGTCTCTATGACATAATAGCGCCTTAACAGGGTCTCAACGATCTTTGCGTAGGTGGAAGGGCGTCCTATCTTGCGCTCCTTCATCAGCGCTATTATATCACCCTGTGTGTAGAGGGGAACCTTTGGCGCCTTCCACTTTTTGGCCTCGACGACTTTAAGCTTCTCCCCCGGTTCGAGATTTGGTAGCCTCCTGAAGGGGGGAGAACGGAGCTTTGTCCACCCATCCTCCACAACATCGATGTAGCCTTCTATCTCAGTCCTCCCAACGCCAGCATTAATAACCGCCCTCTCCATTAGGAGCTTTGCGGGTTTCATCTGGCTCGTCATGAACCTTTTGAATATCATGTCGTAGAGGCGATAGTGGTTTCTTGTTAGATTCCTCGGGAGTTGCAGGACGCCATCGCGGATCAGTTGCATTAGCCGTCCAGTGTCTATAGGTTTCGTGGGTCTTATGGCCTCGTGAGTTCCTTCTTCGCCCCATGGCCTCGGTTTGAAGTATTCTTCCCCAAGTTCCTGGGTTATGTACTCCTTCGCTATCTCTATTCCCGTGTTGCTGACGTGGGTGGAGTCGGTACGGTGATAGGTGATCAGTCCGAGCTCGAAAAGATCCTGCGCCAACCTCATAGTCTCCGGCGCCGAGAGCTTGAGGAATGTTGAAGCGTCCCTTAGCATGGCGTCGGTAGTGTATGGGGGCATTGGGTTGAGTTCCCTCTCTTCGAACTGGACCTCTTCCACCGTTACGTATTCTGGACTCTCTGTTTTTTTACCGTTCTTTCCGAGCTCTATCGTTACCTGTATCTCGTTTTCTAATTTAAGACCGAGGAAATAAGTTTCGCTTTTTGTGAACTCTTGGTACCTGTCTATTATCCAGCCGAGAACTGGAGTCTGGACTCGGCCGGCCGAGAGGTTGTGATTCTCAAAAACCCTCTGTAGCTCCTGACTCAGTTCAAAGCCTATCCATCTATCCTCTATTCTCCGGACGAGCTGTGCATTTACCCGTCCTTCGTTGACATCCCTCGCTTCCCTTATGGCCTTCATTATCGCCGGCCTCGTAACCTCATGGAACTCTATTCTTTTAATCGTGGGCGCGTAGGGGCTCAGCACGTTTCTTATGTCCCACGCTATTTTTTCTCCTTCAGTGTCCGGATCGGTAGCTATCAGTATCTCGTCTACTTCCTGGGCCAATTCCCTCATCGCCCTGACGTTATCGAGAGCGTCACGAACGTTTTTGCTTCCACAGCGCGGACAAATTCCTTTCTCCTCCCAGTCAACGAACTGGTGGCCGCAGTCGCGGCAGCGCTTGATGGTGTCGTAGATGGGGATAAACTTCAGCATGTCGCCTTTCTCATCAACCAGAACTCCATGGTAGCCCTCGTTTGTTACGAGGTCGAACATGTGCCCACCGCTGGCAAGGATAGTCAGCATCATGTCGCCGATGCTAACCTCGTAGGCAACGAGGTCACCTATCCTCGTCTTGCTCGGCTGGCCGAAGAAGTTGGCTATCGTACGCGCTTTGTTCGGACTCTCAACAATCATAAGGGAGGATTTGACGAGGTCCTTGACCTTGGCGCTTATCTTGCCCTCCATCACGAGGCGAACCTTTTCCCTGTCCTCGTCTATCTGCCTCAGAACCTCGTTGAGATTTAACTCCTCGAAAGGCATCATTTTGAACTCGGTGAAGCGCCAGCGCATCTGTCTTAACAAGCCGTTGAAGACCTTTTCGTTGTCCACTATGAGAACGCTCAAACCTTTGGTGATTCCACCTGCAAAAAGTCTGCTCGTTCTTCCAGTGGCCTGGATGTAGGTCCTAACGTCGGGAATCTCGATGTACCACTTGCCCCCTTCTTCTTTCAGGCTGATGAACGGATCTTCGGCGAGCTTTCTGAGAACCTCCTCGTTCTTCAAAGCGTTCCTCAGGAACTCAACCAGCTCTCGAAAAACGCCGAGGACGTGGTTGTGAAAGCCGTTCTCTATCGGCAGCCCCTCGGCTAAAGCCTCCTCGATCTTGAGCAGTTCAAACTGGGGGATGTTCCTGATGAGCCTTCTCAGCCTCGCGTGAAGCCTTTCGGCAGTTTTCCTGTCCTCGTCGCTCAGAAAGTCCATTATCTCGCTGAGAAGACCTAAGGCCCGGTAGATTGTCGGCCTCTCAAGGTCTATTGAAAAGCGGAACTTGGGAACGCCGGTAAAGACCGCGTAGCGTATGAGGTGCGGTAAATCAAGCCCCCGAACGAGTGAACCGTAATATGTGGCGGAACCTATGAGGTAATCCGCTTCGCCGTTCTCGAACTTCTCAATTGATTTCCTGTTCTTTGAGCTGACGAGCTCTACCCTGAAGCCCCTTTCACGGAGATAGCTGGCGAGCTCTTCGGCATAGCCCAGACCCTGGTCAATAGGCGTGAATATTATGCCACCCTTTCCGAGCATCTTAAGGAGTTCCTCGACGTGCTCCTTGACGTCTTTCGTAGGCTTAAGGTAGCTGTCAACGACGTTTCTGAGGGCGCTCCTTCCGCTCCCGACTTCAAAGCCTAATAGCTCACGGTAGAGTTTTATCCTGTCGCCCCGGGCCGAACCTGTGGCGGATGCTATAACCAACTGGCCTATTCCGCTCCGTTTCTTGTAGTTCTCTATCTCATCCTGGATTTCGGATATCTTTTTGTTTAGCTCCCTGAGCCTCTCATCCCTGTCCTGGGCGCGGCCGTTTAGATATTTGCTCATCTGCTTTTTCAGGCGGATTATCTCCCACGCCTTCTCTATTATCTCCTCGTTGAAGCCGAGGAGGAGAATGGAGCGGTCTATGTTCTTGCTGGCCTTTAGAAAAGCGTCAACATCATCGACGAATATGAAATCAAAGTGCCTGCCCTTCAGAACCTCGTCGAACTTCCTTGACAGCCACTGGGCACTGGTAATGAGTATCTGGTAGTCCTCGTTCTGGATTCTATCAATCATCTCCTTCTTTTCCTTTTTGCGGAGGTTGCCGTGGTAGTACGCCACTTTGAGTTCTATTCCTGTCCTTTCCAATATTTTTTCGATCTTTTTGGTTGTCTGGATGACGAGGGGTGTTGTGGGAACAACAACGTATGCTTTTTTCCCTTTGAGGGCGTACCAGACTGCCATGAAGGCCCCGAATGTGCTCTTCCCCATCCCGGTCGGGGCTATGATCGAGAAGCTCCTGCCCTTTAGGAGTCTCTTGACCCAGGTTCTCTGCGCGCTCCAGAAGGTAAAACCTGTAGCCTTCTCAAAGACTCCCTCGATTTCCCTAAGGCCCCTCTCAAGGTCATATATCTTCTCCCACTCCTTGAGGGTGCCTCTAAGCTGGAGGGCGTTTCTAACCGCCGTAACCAGGTCAAAATAAGAATCAGCGTGAGTGGTTTCGGCGAGGCACTCGTTGCAGGGATTTTTCAGATACAACCTCTCATCGGAGATTTTACCGAGGCAGTTCGGGCACATATCCCGGTATATTGCCTTCATTATCCCACCCTCTAAGTGGTATTCTGGATGTAGGGGGATTTATAAGGCTTTTTGAAACTTCTCTTTCACGGCCTTGAACATCTTTTCGAGCCTTTTGGTGAGCTCGTATTCTGGAAATACATGTCTGTATTCCTCAAGGAATTCTTCCAGTAGGTGGATTACTTCTGGCCTGCGGCTCTTTTCTGCAAGTCGTAGCGCTCTTATGAAGAGATTGGCGGCTTCGCTTCCACTCTCGTCGGCACTCAGCTGAAATCTCAGCTCCCTAAGGGTTACGTCGAGGGCAAGGGATGGAACTTCGCCTAAAAACTCAAGGGCGGTTGCCTCTGGAAACACCTCAGCGGTTTTGGATATTGCCTCAAAGCATGCGCCTTTCTTATAGGCAATGAGGGTGGCCGCAACATGCTTGCAGTCTCCCCCGAGGGGGCAGGTGCAGAGGTTTTCTCCGCTCTCAAGGTTTATTTCAACGTGATAGGGATAACTCCCGAGAACCTTTGAGAAGAGTTTCTCCCCACTTTTTACAACCCAGAGAACCCTTCCTTTCCTGTAGTACTCTTCCCCCTTTTTCATAGTCCTCTCTTCAATCTGCATGGATTCCCTTGGATGGTCGTGGTTTTAAGTTTTTGGACTGGGTTAACCTTATTTAGTTTAAGGTCTTAACTTGTCCGTGTTGTCATGGGGGTGGAAGCATGAGGTTAAGGTCCCTTGGGATGGTTTTGATCGTTTTCTTTGTGTTTGGTGTGGTCGGCATTTCCGGGGTAATGGCCGGGGACTCTCAGTCTTACTGGGTGGAGAGTCTCAGCGATGGCGGCTGGGTCCGGCTTACCTCCTCTACCCAGCTCGGCGACGGGAGCGTAGTTGCCGTGGGTTGGATTGCTGAGGAGAGGTACAATGGGGATTTGTTGGTGGTGAAGTTCTCTAAGTACGGCACCGTTGAGTGGGCCAAGCGTTACGGCGGTCCTAAGGACGACTACGCCACTGGCGTTGCCATAGGGCCAAACGGGGACATCATTGTGGTCGGCGCAACACAGAGCTACGGTGCGGGAAGCTATGACATTTGGGTCCTCAGACTTTACCCGGATGGGAGGGTTAGGTGGCAGAGGACATACGGGGGCAGTGGCGACGACAGGGCAATGGGAGTCGCAATCGACGCAAACGGAAAGATAATCGTCGTTGGAGGAACCACAAGTTTTGGGAGTTCACCTGGAAAGAGTTCAGACCTCTGGGCTCTGAAACTCAGTGGAACCGGGGACGTTGTGTGGAGCAGAACCTACGGCAGGACCAACTGGGATTGGGGCACTTCTGTAACAACGGACGGTGACGGTAACATATACGTCGGGGGCATCTACTGGGAGAGTGTTTCTGCTCCTTACAGTCCCTTTGGCAAGGGAGGTGACGCGTGGATCCTCAAGCTGGGTCCAAGCGGAAACGTCATCTGGAACAGGATATTCGGTGACGTTGGCAACGAGTGGGTGGCAGACATTGGACTCCTCGGAGGGGATGTGGTTTTCGTCGGTTCTACCAACAGTTTCGGTGCCGGCGACTACGACCTCTTCCTCGGTAGGATGAATTCCTCTGGTGAGTTGGAATGGATGTGGACTTACGGTGGGCCCAAAAAGGATGTTGGAACTTCTATAACGGTTTTCAACCCGTCCTGTGCCTTTGCAGTTGGTTACACCTACAGTGACCCCGAACTTTCCGGCCCAAAGGCCCTGGTTGTTAGCTTCTCTCCGGAAAAGGGCAGGGCCGACTGGCTGCGGGTCTACGGTGGTCCCGGTGGAGAGAGGGCCTACGGAGTATGGGCGTTTCCTAAGGCTTTCACAGTGGTTGGGAAAACCACAAGCTTTGGAAACGGTCAGGAGAACGGGTGGATATTGAGACTCCAGATCAGCGGTGTTCTTTTTAAGGATGGCGTCAGAGATTCCAACCTTGTCTCGAAGGTCTTCAAACCGTGGAAATACGAGATAAAGCCCAGGACGGTTTCTCCTAACCTCATCGTTAAAGCTCCTAACCCATCGGTTACTCCGAGTGATGCGGCACCGCGGACGGTGGAGTTTAAGGTGACGCTCCAGTACTACCACGGTGCTCCGCCCGAGACCTCAACCACAACATCAAGCGCGAGCCCAAGCACAACCTCAACCACGAGTACGCTAACTTCCTCCACCTCAACCGCCGTTTCGTCTACAACCACTACCGTCAGTGAGACCCACACTTCCTCAACCCTAACCCCCATTAAAACGAGCTCAAGCACTACCTCTCGGAGAAGTTCTACCACCGAAACCGTGGCGGAAAGTAACAAGGGAGGTATATGCGGTCCCGGTTTAGTGCTCCTACTCGCTTTGGGCGTCTTTTTTATGCGCCGCCGGTGAGTTTACCGCAACTGTTTTATTTTTTCGGGGGTACTATATTCGGTGGTGACCATGGATGTTTTTGAACTCGCGAGGCGCTATCACGATGAGCTCGGCATAAAGGAGCCGAGCATGGCCACTATGGCGGCGGAGTTCTTCGACGATTTAGGACTCAAGATGGCGGAGTTCCTTCAGGGCGAAGGCTACGCGATACTGGGCACGAAGTTCGTGGACTACGATAAGAGCCTTGTTCTCGACGTATCAAAAGGAGAAAAGAGGTTCGAGATAACACTCCGGAAAAGCTAATAGCGGTTCTCGTAGTCAAAGACTATCTCCTTCTTTTCTCCAGGGTTAACCGTAACCTTGAACTCGACGTAGTTTGCCGTCTCGTCTATTGGCTGGACGCTCGAGGTTAGGAGTTTCCCCCACTTGTGGTGCCTGATCACGACGGTCTTGGTTTCGTTCCCGAAGTTTTCGAGGGTAATCTTAACTTTGTAGTAGGCGTAGTGGTCGTCATGTCTTTCCTCAAGGACTACCGTGCTGCCCTTAAGGTCGTAGTCCCTTCCGATGCCTATCCTGAGTGTCTCCCCTTCCGGAGTGTGCTCTATGGCCCTCTCGCCGATGAAGAGCGACCCATCGTCGGTTTCCCTGTATATCTCAACTATTCCGGCGGGAAGAACCTTCTCGGTCTTGAAGGATATCGACTCGTAGACCGGGCCTTCCCGGGAATACGGCCAGCTCTCGTAGAGGTACTCCCTATCAAAGGGTGCCTCGAAGCTTATGTAGGGGTACATCATCTTGCTCGCAGGGTTTATGTCAACTACTCCAAGCTTGTAGAGATAGAACGCCTCCACCTTCTCCGGTTGACCAACGTTGACTTCTCCGGTTCCCTTCCCAGCCATGGCATAGAGAACCCTTGGCTGGGGCTGGTAAAGCTGAACGTCGCCTGCAACCAAGAGAACCTTCGCGTCCCTGAACTTCTGGGCAGTCGGGTTATTAAGGACTATGTAGCCGTAGAGCTTAGCGTTATCGCCGATGTAGAGCTTGTACCTGCTCTCCCAGCTCATGTTTGCAACGCGGTAGATGATGCTCACGTTGTACTTTCCTGCCTTCTCAGCCCCAAGGACGGCATAAACGCTCGCCTTCCCCTCAAGGTTTTTGGCTTTAAAGTATACCACCTCGTTAGGGTTTATGAGGTAGTACCCGTCGCCCTCGATGGCTATCTTCCCGTTTTTGAAGCCGAGGAACTTTCCAGTAACTGTGTCGCCGCTCCTCAGCTTGACCTCGACCTCGCTTCCGACGTTGGCGCCGTAAACGTCTCCTCCCTGACCCCTGCTGAAGACTCCAAGAACCCTAACGCCCTCATCGAGCGGCCTTATCGTGACCTCCGCTATGTTCAGCCCGGCCAGCTCCTCAAGGGGGACCTCGTTCATGCCCTCCTTCAGCTCAAGCTCCAGCGTCTTCTCAACGACGCCTATCTTGGCGGAGTTGTACAGCACAACCGTCGTATCTACCTGAGAGGCCTTGCCGCCCTGGAAGGAAAAGACCGCCAGAATTATCATCAGAATTCCTCCAATGCCTGCAATAATCTTCCGCTTCACTCCGATCACCACTAACACTTTGGACTTTGGGGTATTTATACCCCGGGCATCGCTTCAAACCGAGCCGAAACGAAAGAAACGATTGGTTGACGAATGGAAACCCTTTTAACCCCCCGCTCGGAGTGAGAACTGTCAAGCTGATGGGGTGATTGATATGGACAGGATTGAAAAGGCTAGGGCAATCATCGAGAAGGCCAAGGCCGAAAACAGGCCACTGGTTGAACCCGAGGCGAAGGAGATACTCAAGCTCTATGGCGTCCCCGTTCCGGACTTCAAAGTTGCAACCAACGAGGAGGAAGCCGTTCAGTTCGCCAGGGAGATCGGCTATCCGGTCGTTATGAAGATAGTTTCTCCGCAGATCATCCACAAGAGCGACGCCGGGGGTGTCAAGGTCAACATCAAGAGCGATGAGGAGGCGAGAGAGGCATTCAAGAAGATAATGGAGAACGCCAGGAACTACAAGCCGGACGCTGACCTCTGGGGCGTCATCGTCTACAAGATGCTCCCGCTCGGCAAAGAGGTCATAGTCGGTATGATCCGCGACCCGCAGTTCGGTCCGGCTATAATGTTCGGTCTCGGTGGAATCTTCGTCGAGATCCTCAAGGACGTCTCCTTTAGGGTTGCCCCGATAACCAAGGAGGAAGCCCTCGACATGATCAAGGAGATCAAGGCCTACCCGATTTTGGCGGGAGC
>JALSNG010000026.1 GCA_026987155.1 Thermococcus sp.
CCTCTTCCTTGGTGAGAATGCTTTTCTCGTAGGCTTCCATGGCCCAGGCAATGGTGACACCGGCCGAGATGGTGTCGAGACCGAGTTCATCGGCGAGATAGTTGAGGTAAGCCACGGTCTCGAAGTCATCGAGCTCGAGAACACCGCCGAAGGAGTAGAGGGTCTCGTATTCCGGCCCATCGGTCATGAAGGTGCCCCAGCGCTCGCTCTCGACCTTGATGTACTGGCTGCACGGCTTGTTACAGAGCGGGCACGGCTTCCTTCCAACGCGGTACTTCGGCGCCCAGAAGTATGGGTCGATTCCGATGTGCTCCCTGCCTTCTTCCTTGGCCTTCTCATAGGCCTTCTTGAAGAAGCCCATCTGCCAGTTCCTGACCGGGAAGGTTCCCCTTTCCCTGTTCATCCAGTCGAGGAACTCGCCGCTTCCGTAGTCCATGTCTGCCTTGGTGGCAGGGTGGTCTTTGAATACGAGCGCCCACTCCTTGATGAGCTCGCGGAGCTTTTCTGGCTCGGCAATCGGTATCTTCTTAGTTCCCTTGACGAGGATTCCCTTGAGCTTCTTGCTTCCTAAGACCGCTCCAGGGCCGCCCCTACCGGCCTGTCTGTCGTCGGTCTCTATCGTAGCTATCCTGCTGAGGTTCTCGCCGGCCGGGCCGATGAAAGCTGTGGCAAAGCCCGGATACTCTTCCTTGGCCTTCTTCCTGGCCTCGCCGGTGGTCAATCCCCAGTAACCATCGGCCGGGACGATCTTAACCTCGTCGTCGTGGATAACCAGAAGAACCGGTTCCTCGCTCTGGCCCTCTATTATCAAAACATCATAGCCGGCCTTCTTCAGTTCTTCGCCCATCTTGGCTCCGGCCATCGAGCGGCCGTAGGCACCGGTGAGCGGGCTCTTGAAGTTGAACGCCGTCTTTGAACCGGTTCCTATACCGGTTCCAACGAACAGGCCGGGGGTGATTATCATCTTGTTCTCCGGTCCGAGGGGATCAGCTTTGGCTGGAACCTCGTCGTAGAGAAGTCTCGTTCCAAAGCCAACGCCGCCGAGGTACTTCCTTGGGAACTCCTCGGGCAGGGGCTCCACCTTGACCTCTTTGGTGGTCAGGTTGACCCTTAGAATCTTGCCCCAGTAACCACCTTTCGCCTCCATATCAGAATCACCTCGAAAGATTTTCGGGCTGGAGGATATAAGGCCTTCGCAAAAGAAAGCGTTTCACAATGCGTGTTAGGTTAAGCTCAGATGTTAACGCCACCAGAACGACGACACAGCGGGCCGGAGCTTTTTCCAACGAGACAAAGTTCTTTGCTTGGGTTGAATGGCTGTTTAAACGGCCACTGGAGTGCATCTGTTCGACTTAATATCCCCCACCGGAATATGGGTTAAGCGGTCATCTCTTGTAGATCCTCACGTCAACGACGACGTGCCAGACACCGGGGGCGTAGCGCTTGATGACCAGCTCGTTGAGCTTTTCCGCCTCATAGCCGTGCTCCCTTGCAACTCTTTTGAACGTCTCGAAGGGCTCTTGCGGCATCAGCCTCTCTGGAACAGTGTTGTGGTAGTGGATCACCGCCTCGTCCTTCGCTATGCTGAGCGCTTTGGGGATAAACTCCGCCGTTCTCACCACGTAGCCCATCAGAACCCTGTCCGCTATGTTCTCGCCTGGGAAATCGCGGTTGTCTATGTTGTAGGCCGTCATCCTGTCGGTTACATTGTTTAGCTCGATGTTTTCAACCAAGAAGCGGAAGGTGTAGGGGCTCTTTTCTATTGCAATGACCCTGGCCTTTCCGTGGACGGCCATCGGTAAGCTGAGGTGCCCGATTCCGGCGAACATATCAACTACAAGCTCCTCTGGTTTGGCCACCTTTGCCATCCTAACGCGCTCCTTGACGTTGGCCGGGGAGAACATTACCCTTGCCACGTCGAGCTTGTACCTTATCCCGTTCTCTACGTGGATCGTCACAGTATTGCTCCCGTAGAGAATCTCGTAGTTGGTTTCCCTGAACTCACCACCTATACGCCCCTTTCTGAGAACCGTCTTGGCGCCAAGGACTTCCGCGTAGACCTCCGCTATTCTATGCCTGTACGGTTCAAGCTCTTCCCTGATGGGTAGAATAAGCACATCCCCTATCCGAACCCAGTGCTTGGGAAGTTTGTTCACTAACTCGGGGGATAGCTCTTTAGAGAGGATTTCCCTGATGCGCGGTTTTACCAGTTGTGTCCTTACCATCGCCTCTAATCCCTTAGGAACATTAAAAGGGTTTCCCGTCACTTCGGCAAAAAGCGAGGAGAAAGTCTTAAAAACTAAAAACTCGATTCTACATTGAGAACTCCTCCGGAGGTCGATGGAGTCTATGGATGATGAACCGCCGAATAGTTGGTTGTCTCGTCTGTTTAAACAAAATAAAACCGCACTTCTTGAACAGAAACTTAGTGACGAAGCATACGAGGACTACCGCAGGCTTTTAATGAAGGCGAGGCCGGAAGTAAACGGCCCAAAACTGACCCTTAGGCTCTCGGATGGTATTGTCGAGCTTGATCGTGGGGTTCTTCGGGTCAAGGCTAAGAACAGGAAAACTGCGGAGAAGATTCTTCGCAACCTTCACCATTACGAGCAGCCCCCGAGCATATGGCCTGCATACGGTTTGAGTTACTCCATCAAACGGAGCAGACGAACCATTCTTTAGTCCTCCATCATTCTTCCCAAACCTTTAAAATTCCCCGCGTGTTATTCTCCACGCGGATGACGACCCTTGCCCAGGCTGAGTTGTGATGACGTCGGTATTAGCTGACGCAGGGGCGGCGAGGTTCTTTCCTATGACCCGCCCGTTGGGAGGGTAAAATATGAGCGGGAACAACGAAGATGAAAACGAGTTGGTAGAATTTTACGCCAGCGAGGCTCTAACATGTCCCAGGAGGATATACTTCCGGCTCAAGGGTTATCCTGAGAGGTGGCCGGACTTCGTTAAGGTGAGGCTTAATCAGGGGATAAACACCCACAACATCCTCGGCGAGATCCTTAAGAGAAGGTTTGGCTTTGAACTTGAAAGGCACCTCGTGCTCAGATCAAACCGACTTGGCTTTGAAATTCATGGCCGTATTGACGCCCTGAGGGACTTTCCGATTGAGATCAAGGGGAAAACAAGCCTCCCAAAAAATCCCTACGACTATCACCTTGCCCAGCTAAACGTTTATATGCGGTGGGCTGAAGCGGAATACGGTTACCTCTACTACATCAAGCTCCACGAGGAGCCGCTGAAGGTCATCAGTAGAATAGACTTTTCGGGATTCCCTGTTGTTAAGGGGCCTAACTTCAAGGCCTTTGAGGTCCCCTATGACGGCAAGCTCTTCAAGGAAACTCTTAAGCACTTCTACTCCGTCAAGCGCGCGTACGAGAAAGGGAAGCCCCCGGAGGGGTGGAAAAGTTACGCCTGCAGGTTCTGCCCCTACAGGTATCTCTGCCACCCGGACGAGGAGTGAGTTTGTGGTTATCAATCTCAAACTTTCAGAGGTCCTAAAGCTAAAGCCCAAACCATGAGGGTTGACGAGATTAAGAGGATGCTGGTTTCCCAAAGGGAGGAGATGGAAGAGTTCGTGAGAAGGGAACGGATAGTCCCAAGGGAGTCCGAAAATAACATCATGAACTTAATGTCCTTGGGAGGTATCCTTGCTATTTTGGGCGTCAGACGCTCCGGAAAATCTATTCTGTCCTGGATGATAAGCGGTAGGAGAAGGCTCTACGTGAACTTCTTTGACGAGAGATTATCTGACTTTAAGTCAGGTGATTTTGAAAGGCTCCTAAGCGCGGCGAGACAGCTTTGAGGAGAGCCCGAGTTCATAGTCCTCAATGAGGTGCAGGAGACAAATGGATGGGAACGCTTCGTTTCGAGACTGGGGTTGAATTATAAGGTCATAGTAACGGGTTCCTCATCAAGGCTTCTTTCCGGGGAGTTGGGGACGTATCTAACCGGGAGACATATTGACTTGACACTGTTTCCGTTTTCATTTAGAGCATACTCAAAACTTGGGTCTTTGGTTGGCATCAGAGATGTTCACACAGTTCGGGATTACGTTTCATATCCTGAGGAAGCCTATCTGCTCTTTCAGGTCAGAAGGTTCTCCTTTAAGCCAAGGGCTCAACTGAATTCCCCCCAAAAAGTCTATCCCGTTGATGTGGGCCTTGCCAAGACGCTGTCTATGAAAGCTCATCCGGAAAAAGGCAGTATCATCGAGCTCGCGGTGTACCTTGAGCTTATGAGGAGAATGAGTTATTCCTTCATCCCTGGCGAGATTTTCTACTGGATGGATGAGAAGGGTGAGGTTGACTTCATACTCAAACTCAATGGGAAGCTTCTCCCGATTCAGGTAACATATCAACTGGACGGAAACACCGATAGGGAGGTTGGAAACATAGTTCGCGTGGCAAAATTGCTCAGGGTGCGGAGGGGTCTGGTTATCACTTGGGAAGATGAGAACGAGGTAACCGAAGGGGGAGTTAAAATAGATGTAGTCCCCCTTTGGAAGTTCCTAACGGTTTTCAATCTCTCCTAACCCTCCACTTCAG
>JALSNG010000027.1 GCA_026987155.1 Thermococcus sp.
GAAATGTATGATGGGCCTTTCTTGGATTGGAAACCCTTTTGAGGGCACTGACTATTCTCCAGTAGGTGGTTGAATGGTCAAAATCCTCCTCACCAACGACGACGGCATCTACTCCAACGGCCTGCGCGCGGCTGTGAAGGCCCTGAGCGAGCTCGGTGAGGTTTACGTCGTTGCTCCCCTCTTCCAGAGGAGCGCGAGCGGAAGAGCGATGACCCTTCACCGTCCCCTCAGGGCCAAGCGCCTCCAGATTCCCGGCTCAAAAGTTGCCTACGGCATAGACGGGACTCCTACGGATTGCGTGATTTTCGCCATAGCGCGCTTTGGCGACTTTGACCTGGCAGTTAGCGGGATAAACCTTGGCGAGAATCTCAGCACGGAGATAACGGTCTCTGGAACAGCCTCTGCCGCCATAGAAGCCTCCACCCATGGGATTCCAAGTATAGCTATAAGCCTCGAAGTGGAGTGGAAGAGAACGCTTGGGGAAGGTGAAGGAATAGACTTCTCCGTTGCGTCCCATTTTCTGAGGAGTATCGCCAGGGCGATTCTTGAGAAAGGCCTGCCAAAGGGTGTGGACATGCTCAACGTGAACGTGCCGGGCGATGCAACGCCTGAGACAGAAATAGCCATAACGCGCCTCGCGAGGAAGCGCTACTGCCCAACGGTTGAAGAGCGCATAGACCCCAAGGGCAACCCCTACTACTGGATCGTTGGCAGGCTCGTTCAGGACTTTGAGCCGGGTACAGATGCCTATGCGCTGAAGGTGGAGAGAAAGGTGAGCGTCACGCCGGTGAACATAGACATGACGGCGAAGGTGGATTTTGAAGAACTCAGGAAGCTTCTGAGCCTGTGAATTCACGTTCTGATATCACACTGTGTTACGCAAAATGGGGGATATAACTCAGCTTCGTTTTAAACATCTTCGTTAGACGAAAGGTTTATATGAAAGCTGGAGAATATATCCAACGGTGGCCCCCTTGAAGAAGTGGCGAACTAGGGCATTTGTAGCCTTTTTTGCGGTTTTGGTTTTGAGTAGCTTCGCGGGAGCCTACATCGAGATACACGACACATGGAACTTTGAAACACACTACATCTACAATGGAAACTGGGAAGATGCTGACATAATAAAGGTGAGGGCTTCATGAGAGGGAGATATCCAAAACGGCTCCTTTTTATCTTTTTAGCATTGGTTATTGCTGCCATACTGGTTATAGAAGTCCAATTTCCCTACCCCCAAAACAGTGAAAAAACTAACCCTTCAAATGAGCCCAACGCATCAAATACGGAATCTCATGCTTTGGATGTCCTCAATGAGATGCTCTTTCATTTCAGTTTGAGGCAAAATGAAACATGGCTCTCCTACAACGTTTCGGGCTACAAAGACGGCTTTGAGGGCCTAGTTTCCAACGGCACGACAAACTTCAAGGTTGCAGTTTTTGTCTATGAAAACCCCGGTGAGTGCATGGGATGGTTTGAAGATATTGAGGAGGACTTGAACTCTTCACTCACAATCGTGAACAGCTCCGAGGGCGAATCCTGTGTCTGGAGGCTCTTTTCTGGAAACGAGAGTTACTACCTCGAATGTAGCAAATTCTGGGGCAGAGGCGTTCTTCTCGTTGTTGGAGGAAGCAACGAGACCGCCGTTGAAAGGTTGACCTGGTGGTTCCCAACGCAGAATTGCCTCAGACCGGGGACGAAGCTTGTAGTCCAGACAAGTTCACCCAAAGAGGTGAATTCATGAGCCCTAAAGAATTCATTCCGCATATCCTTTCCATTATCTTTGCAACGGTCTGGGAGCTTGTACTGGCCCACAATAGCAGGGCCATGGGTGGGTATTACGTTGAGAAAGGCACGATTTTCTTTGGGAACTGGACTGACAAAGCCGGAAGACCCTGCGTTTCCTGGAGCAGATACTCCCCATCAGTGGAGTTCGTTCTCCTGGTCCTGCTTCCGGCACTCGTCCTCCTTATCTTATACCTCCGGTTCAGAGAGCCAGCATTGAAGAGATTGGCACTCTCAACGGGGTTACCCCTTCTGTCGGTGATTGCCGTCTATTTCAAAACCACCGGGCCGGGTGTCTTGTTTGTTCTGGTTCTCGTCTCGGCCCTGGCCGGTGGAGTATTTGGAAGGGACAGGTGGGAAAAAGTTTTGCTCAGCGTTGCGGGATTTCTGCCGGGCTTTGTAGGGGGGCATGATGATAGCGGCTGAACTCACGGCCGTATGGTGTTAGCAGGTGGTGGATGAACCATGAAGCTTCATCACTTCCTTTACCCCATCCTCTTCCCTGCATGGGAGTTCCTGCTCATGGTTTCACTTCCTTGGAGGTACTATGTTAAAGCATCCTGCCTTCAAATACGCCCATACCCAATCTGCAGCTTTCACTTTAGCCCGTCGGCAACTCTCGTCCTCCTTGCAACAGCACCGTTCCTAATCGCAATCATCCTTGGCCTCTGGAAAAAATGGAGCGAACTCGTGGCGTTTGGAGTTCCTTCCCTTGCCGTTGTTTTAATAACGATTCTTCTCTTGGACATCTTCGAAAGGTCATGGATTTCCTTTTTCGTACCTGCAACAGTCTCAGTGGTCCTGTATAGCCCTCCCTGTATAAGACTGGAGGGCCATATAAAAAGAACGGAAAGGCTGGTATGGATGGCCACGTCA
The DNA here is from genome assembly GCA_026987155.1 of Thermococcus sp. Taxonomy (GTDB): domain Archaea; phylum Methanobacteriota_B; class Thermococci; order Thermococcales; family Thermococcaceae; genus Thermococcus. The sequence goes on from JALSNG010000027.1 coordinate 2,656, forward strand.
CTCATAGTCTCGTTTATTCTCTGTGTCATGGCCTGGGGTGGAACATCCGTCTCGGTATGAAACGTTTCACCCCTCTCCAAAAATCCTCTCGACGAACCACTTCTCGTCGAAGGGCTTTAAGTCGTCGTAGCCCTGTCCAACGCCAACGAAGAGTATCGGTGCGCCGATGGCGTGGCTTATGCTTAGAGCCGCCCCACCCCTTGCATCGGCGTCGAGCTTCGTCAATATAACCCCGTCTATCTTTACGGCATCGTTGAACTGCTTCGCCTGCTCAACGACCGCGTTTCCAGCCAAGCTGTCGCCGACGAATATCACCAGATCTGGCTTCGTAACGCGCACAATCTTCTTCATCTCGTCCATGAGGTTCCTGTTCAGCTCGTTCCTCCCGGCGGTGTCTATTAGAACCACGTCGATGTTTCTGGCCTTGGCGTGCTGTATAGCGTCGTAGGCAACCGCGGCAGGGTCAGCCCCATAGTCGTGCTTTATCACTTTGACGCCTACCCTCTTCGCGTGCTCCTCGAGCTGTTCTATCGCTCCGGCCCTGAAGGTGTCGCTTGCCGCTATCACAACGCTCAGCCCGTTCTTTTTCAAAAAGCTGGCGAGCTTGGCTATTGTTGTGGTCTTTCCGGAGCCGTTGAAGCCTACGAAGACTACCACAAAGGGCTTCTCCTCCTTTGACCGGATCAACTCAAGGAGGTCTATCTTCCTTTCCGGCGTCAGAACCTCAAGGACGGCCTCTCTAACGGCGTTTTCAACTATGGTCCTCTTGTTCGTTCCTATCTTTACCTTCTGGCCGACGAGCTTCTCCTTTATCCTCTCCTTGAGCTCATCAACGGTTTCGAGGGCGACGTCCGCCTCAAGGAGCTCTATTTCAAGATCCCAGAGGGCCTTTTCCACGTCCTTCTCGCTTATTTCAGTCTGAGAAACTTTCTCCACAAATGAGCCTAACTTCTCCTTGAGTTTTCCCAGCATCTCCACCACCCTATGGGCGAGGGGCTTAAGCCTATATAATCGTTGTGAATGCCCTCGGCGATAGCTGGTGTCATCATCTCTCAGACCCGAAGCCACTCGTCATCGGGGCCCTCACCTTCTCCTAACGTACGTCTTTCTCCCAATAACCTTCCCCCCCTTCAACCTCATGGCCTCTATTCTTTCAAAGCCCACGGTTTCCCTTTTGTATGCGATTAAATAATCAACGAATTGTCTAATTCGATACCTTGTTATCGAGTCCGCTATGTACTTGCTCTCGTACAGGAGTACGAGTCTGTTCGAATGCTTAGAGAGCCATGTGTACAACATCTCCTTTTCAACAGATGATTTCGAGATTGGATTGACTATGAGGTAGACGTCGAAGTCGCCACTTTCAAAGGGTGAACCTATAAATACCTCACCCTCCACCTGGAATGGAAGATACTCGGCGAGTACAGCCTTTCCCCTCCTAATCCATGCGTTGAGGTAAATCCGAGCGAGTCTCTTGGGGCCCCCTGTGAGCAACACCCTACCACTCTCAAGCTCAGCGATTTCCCTTAACATGGTCCCCGAGTTGGGTACCCCAAGTAGTTAAAAACTCTTTTCCTTGTTCAAAAAACCGCAAACTATATATCCAGCACCATGGGTATTATCTTGAAAGACTTTCGAGGTGTTGTTATGAAGCGGTGGATGGCTTTGTTTTTGATTGGCCTTATGGCCATTAGCGTCGTGGCCAGCGGCTGCATAGGTGGTGGAGGCGGAGGAACGACCACTACAGAGAAAAAAGGCGCAATAGCCATTGTCTACGACGTCGGCGGAAGGGGCGACCTCAGCTTCAACGACATGGCCTATCTTGGCGCCAGCAAAGCCGCAAAGGACTTCAACCTGGAACTCACCGAACTCCAGAGCAACAGTGAAGACGACTACGTAAAGAACCTTGAGACCCTCGCAAGCCAGAAGAAATACCTCCTCATAATAGCCGTCGGGTTCATGATGACCGATGCGGTAAAGCAGGTTGCCTCCGAGTATCCAGATCAGAAGTTTGCAATCATCGACGGTTTCGACAAGGACATGCCTAAAAACGTTATGATGATCCTCTTCAAGGAGAACGAGGGCTCTGCTTTGGCGGGCGCACTCGCCGGGCTCATTGCCGCAAACGACGGGAAGGACAAAGTGGGCATAGTTCTTGGAATGGAAATACCCGTCCTTTACAAGTTCGAAGCCGGTTACCGCTTCGGAGTTAAGTGGGCGGAAGACTACTACAAGCAGAAGACCGGAAAAGAGGCTAAAATAGACGTTCTTTACCAGTACACCGGAAGCTTTGGTGATGCCGCCAAGGGTAAAGCCGCCGCCCAAGCTCAGCTCCAACAGGGTGCCTGGGTTATCTACCAGGTGGCAGGTGGAACGGGCCTCGGTGTTTTCGATGCAGTTGCAGATGAGCTCAAGGCGGAAGGCAAAAAGATGGGGCCACCATTTGCCATTGGCGTTGACTCCGCCCAGGACTGGATAAAACCGGGCGTGATAATAGCCAGCATGATGAAGCGCGTTGACGTCGGTGTTTATACGGCAGTCAAGGATGCAGTAAATGGAAACTTCAAGGGTGGCGTTCTTGAACTCGGCCTCAAGGAGAAGGGCGTTGGGCTTAGCACGGTCGACGACGTCATGGCCATGTTCAACTCTCTCCCAGAGGACACTCAGAAGCAGAAGTTGAAAGACCTTGGCTTCAACAGCAAGGACGAACTCAAGCAGTACCTGGAGCAGACGAGGGGCCAGATACCGAGCTGGATATGGGATGCCGTTGACCAGCTCAAACAGAAGATTATAAGCGGCGAGATAAAGGTTCCCGCCCCAATGGACAAACAGGGCATAGAGGCTGTTAGGAAAGCCCAAACCTGGCAGGAAATGGAAAATCTCGCCAAGTGACTTCTCTTTTCTTTTCCAATTCCTGGGAGGTGCTACAATGGAGAAGCAGCCCATAATCGAGATGAAAGGGATTGTAAAAGTGTATCCCGACGGGACAAAAGCCCTGAAGGGTGTTGATCTTACCGTGTATCAAGGCGAGATTCTCGGCCTCCTCGGTGAGAATGGGGCCGGTAAAACCACCCTTATGAAGATCCTCTTTGGAATGCTCCACCCAACCTCAGGGCGCATCCTCATCAGGGGAAAGGAAGTCCAGTTTAGAAGTCCTTCAGACGCGATAACCCACGGAATAGGAATGGTCCATCAACACTTCACCCTCGTTGAGGTTTTTGATGCCCTCCACAACATCATCCTTGGAATGGAGGGTCATGGGCTCTTTTCAAGGATAGACGTGAAGAAGGCCCGGGAGAAGCTCCAAAAGCTCATGAATGACCTCAACTTCCAGGTGCCCCTTGACGTTCCAGTCGAAGACCTCCCAGTCGGCGTTCAGCAGAGGATAGAGATCCTGAAAATGCTCTTCAGGGACATCGATGTGCTCATTCTTGATGAGCCAACTGCTGTTCTCACCCCCATAGAGGTGGAAGAACTCTTCAGGGTTCTAAGGCACCTCAAGGAGGAGGGAAAAACAATAATCTTCATCAGCCACAAGCTAAACGAGGTAATAGAACTCACGGACAGAGTGACGGTCATAAGGAAGGGGGAAGTTATAGGAACCGTTGAAACAAAAACGGCCACCCCCCAGCTCCTTGCGAGAATGATGGTCGGAAGAGACGTGGTCCTCAGAATTGAGAAACCTCCAAAAGAAGCGGGAGAACCCATACTAAAGGTTGAAAACCTCTCAGTCAAGGGAGATCGTGGAGAAAAGGCTGTAAAATCACTGAGCTTCGAGGTTAGGGCCGGCGAGATATTCGGCATAGCTGGTGTGGAGGGCAACGGGCAGACTGAGCTCATAGAAGCTATAACTGGGTTGCGAAAACCGGAAAACGGAAGGGTATACCTGAACAACGTGGACATAACGGGTAAAGGGCCAAGGGAGCTTTATGGACTGGGGATGGCACATATCCCAGAGGACAGGACGCACATGGGGCTCATCCTTGAGATGACGGTCACCGAAAACGCTCTCTTAGGACTTCAATGGAAGAGAGACTTTCAGCGCTGGAGCGGCGTAATAAACTGGAGGAGAGCCAGGGGACATGCAAAGTCTTTGATAGAGGAGTTTGATATATCCGCCCCCGGGACGGAAGCCCCGGTTAAATCCCTAAGTGGTGGAAACCAGCAAAAACTCATAGTGGCAAGGGAGGTAAGCAAAGCACCGGTTCTCATAGTGGCGGCCCAGCCAACGAGGGGGGTGGATGTGGCCTCAACCGAGTATATCCGAAATTACCTCGTAAAGCTCAGAAACGAGGGAAAAGCGGTTCTGCTCGTCTCGGCCGATCTCGATGAAGTAGTCCAGCTGAGTGACAGGATGGGCATAATCTACGAGGGAGAATTCATGGGTGTTGTCAAGCCGGAGGAAGTCAGCACCGAGGAAATTGGAATGATGATGGGGGGAATACGCTATGAAGAAATCAGGAAGTGAAATCCTGGAGAGCCTGAACATCAAGGCCTTGATCGAAAGTCTCATAGCGATATTCATAGGCTTTTTAATCGGCGCGATAGTGTTAGGGGCCTTTGGCTACGACCCTCTGAGCGCGTATTACTGGCTCTTCCAGGGTGCCCTCGGAAGTACCTATGGAATAGCTTCAACCCTCAGGTACGCGACTCCAATAATGCTTACCGCCCTGACATTTGCCCTCGGAACCAGGACTGGGATATTTAACATCGGTGCAGAGGGATCCTTTTACTTCGGAGCAATAGCCGCAGTCATCTTTACGAACATCTGGGCCAATATGTGGTTTGGCCTGGCAATGGGGATGCTCCTTGGGGCACTCTGGGCACTTCCCGCTGCGGCTCTCAAAGTTTACCGCGGAGTCCACGAGGTTATATCGACCATCATGCTAAACTGGATTGGATGGTTCTTCGTTCTCTGGTTGATAGTTGGACCCTACGCAAACCCAAATGATCCGAACAAAACTATAAGGATACCCATCGAAGCGAGATTACCCAACATTGGATACGGGCTCTCGATTGCAATAATAATCGCCGTTATTGCGGCAGCACTAACCTATTTCCTACTTTGGCACACAACCCTCGGCTTCAGCATGCGCGCCAGCGGGATGAACCCCAAGGCCGCGAGATACGGTGGCATGAGTCCAAAGAAGGCCGTTATGTGGTCGTTCATACTGGGCGGTCTCCTCAGCGGGCTCGGAGGAGCGATGAAGATCATGGGAGAGGGCCCAACTTACGCCATAAGCCAGGGGGGAGCAAACATATACGGCTTTGGTTTTGATGGGATAGGTGTCTCCCTCGTGGGAAGAAACCATCCCTTGGGCATAATCCTGGCCGCACTCTTCTTTGGAATGTTGCGTGCAGGAACGGCCCTGATGCAAGCCGAAGCTCAGGTACCCCTTGAGATAATAAAAGTCATTCAGGGAATCATCGTCATAACTGTGGCAATCCCCGGGCTTTACGATTTGATTAAAAAGGTCGCTCGCAGGGGGGCTGCGTGATGGATTTGGGGGCAATAATCTCAATACTCTTCATGTCACTAATGGCCATGGTGCCGATAGTCCTTACGAGCGTCGGTGCCGCGTGGAGCGAGAGGGCAGGTGTTGTCAGCATTGGATACGAGGGAGTTCTGCTCATGAGCGCATTTTTCGGGGCGATATTCGCGGAACTGACTGGACACGCGACTATAGGGCTACTCGGAGGCATTCTCGTGGGAATCCTCCTCGGGATGCTCCACGGGGCAATAACGGTCTACCTCAAGGGAGACCACGTAATCCCGGGCATAGGCATCAACCTCCTGGCACTCGGCGTCGTGCCCTTTGGAATTCTTGCCTACTGGGGAACGGCCGGTCAGCATCAGCTTCCACTAAATGCCCAGATGTGGCATATAAGCACCCAATACGGAGAACTGAGCCCTATGGTAGGCGTTACAATAGTAATCGCAGTGGTGACGTGGTGGGTGCTCTTTAAGACCCCCCTTGGGCTCCGCGTTAGATCCGTGGGCGAGAACCCAGAGGCAGCAGATGCCCTCGGAATAAACGTCGAAAAGTACCGTTTCTGGTCAACAGTTTATGGACACGCCCTGGCAGGCCTTGGCGGTGCTTACATGAGCGTGGACTGGCTTGGCCTCGTGCACAAGACTATGTCCGGCGGTAGGGGATTTATAGCCCTCGCCAACATGGTCTTCAGCGGATGGAATCCCTTGGTTTCGCTGATAGGGGGATGGCTCTTCGGATTCTTCGATGCCCTCGCCAGCTGGCTTGCACCAAAACACATAATCCCGGGGCAGTTCATCCTTATGCTGCCGTACATAATGACGCTCATAATAGTGGCGGGAATCATAGGCAAGGCCAGACCGCCCAAGTGGGACGGAAGACCGTACAAACGCGAATGACCCCTCTCTATTTTTTGAAAACAGGAAAATTTTGAAAACAGAGGTCATTTCTTGAGGATGATCCCTATTGAAGTCCCCAGGATAATACCTACCAACAGGGAGATCACAACGTAGGTTGTAACGTCAGTTTCTTTGATGGGCACCCGCTCAACCTTGCCCCCAAGGGCGCTCACAACAGCAGCCCCGTTCTCAATGAGAACGTCGGTGTACGGTCTCCCGCTCCAGAAGACGGAAACCTCCGCCAGCGGTTTTCCGCTCTTTAGAGACAGCTCCTTCGCGGCATCCTTGAGCTGCTGGGGACTCTCCTTAGTATAGACCACAAGGGAGGTCCCCATAGCCGTTTTAACGAGGTTGTCCACGCCTATGGCGGGGACCTCCTCCTCAGGTTTTATGCTCGCCACGGGCTTTATCCCAAGCCACTCAACGGCGTACTGGTCCGGAGGCATCTGAATCACCGCGGTCCCGTTCTCGTGGATGAGGGCGCGGTAGGATCTCACAATCGAGGAAACCCTCTCCTTAAAGCTCTCATAACCGGTAAGATATAGCTGGGCCCTCTCCGGATCCTTCTCGGTGAGAGCTTCCTCAACGGATTTGGCTATGGCCAGCGCATTGGTTGGATCCGCCCAAACACCATGGGGATTGTCCTTCTCATCGTACCAGTACTCCTTAAGGTAGCGGAAACCGTTCCTTTTGTAATCCTCAGCAAAGAGAACACGGGCTGTGATAACTCCCTCCCCCTTTAATTCGAATATCTTTTTCTCGACGGGCAGATGCCCTCCAGTGGTTACTATGACGTCTGCCCTCTGAAGGAGCTCTATCTGACTTGCACTCAGCTGATACTCATGAGGATCCGCTCCAGGAGGGATAATGTACTCAACCCTTACTGAATTCCCAAAAGCGTCTGTGATTATACCTGCAAGAGGGGGAATCGTTGTGACAACAAGGGGCCCCTGAGACCCACCATTCCCGGCACTCGTGAGCGGCAGGAAGAACATGAAGGAGATAAGCAACGGCACCACTCTCTTCCACTTCATTTCGGTCACCCTAACAACGTTGGATTGAACATTTTAAAGGTTGTCGGAATGGTTATAAACATCTTTCCAGAGTGGCACCAGGGGGCGTCATGAGAAGAACGCTAACAGTCCTTTTGATCCTCTTCCTCCTAATCTTCGTTGCAAGGAGTGCAGGAGCTTATCGGGTGGACTCAAAGGTTACAGTTGAGATAAACCCAAACGCAGAACTCCTCGGGGTGGTGTACTATCTCGCCTTCGGGAAGGATGCCTTTGTCATCGACCGGGGGGACTACCTCGGAGACGTTGAAAAGCACTTTGGGGATTATCGAGATGAACAGGCCGTGAGAATGCTGGAGGAATACATTCCCAAGAGCATGAACACCCCGGAGAGGGATTACAGGTTGATGGTTGTGGAGTGGTACTTACTTCAGTGCAGCCCACCACCAGAGCTCACGGCGGAGGTTCCCATAGGAGATGGGTGGATGCGTGAGTTCCTCCCTGCCCTCCGAGACTTTGCTGAAAAGACAAAGTTCATGGACTTCTACAGGGCACACTCGAACTACTATGATGAGGACATCTCAATCTACGGACATGCACTAAAAACCCTCCCACCGGATAAGTTTATCGGTGGATACGAGAAGGTAGGAGGGATCACCTTCGAGTTCCTTCACCCATACCTCGTCGCCGTGCACGGTCACAGCTTCAACCCGGTCATTCATGGGCAGAGGATATGGGGCGCCGGGGGAATGCTTCCCCTCGTCAGGAGAACGCCCCAGAGAACCAGCTGGAGCTACAGAACGGCAAGGGACACTATGTTTGGACTCCCCCTAAACAAGGACTACGTGAACAACACGGGGCTTGACGAACTTATCTACCTCGGATTCGTCTACCACGAACTCGGCCACGATATTACGATACCAGAACTTGACTCCAACTTAGAAGATGTCCGGGCAATGGACTTCCTTCAAGGGACTATAGAGGAGAACCTTCCATATCTGGCCCGTTATGACATCCATTTCTGGAATCCCGGTTCAATGGTATACGAGAGTTTCGCGGACGGGTGGTCCGACTTTGCGCTGAGCCGCGTCAACGAAAACTACACTCAATTGTCCATGTGGATGCAACGGGGCTGGGGAGAATTCTGGATAGACGAAGTGCTGGAACTCTACGAAGAGTATTCCAACCTAACCAGAGCGACGGGCAAACCAATAAGCAGTTATGTGCCCCAGATGCTCACGGCACTACAGAGGGAGTACAGTCCCAAAAGGGCAGAAAGAGAGTTTCAAGAGAGGGTTCCGGTAACTATGCTCATGGCTTTTGACAGGGGTGCCGTTTCCGGGAAAGTATTGGTGGTATACGGTACGCAGAACCCGGATCCCTCTGGAACAGAGAAGGACAGGGAAACTGCTGAGGAGATAGTCCATATTCTTAAGAAGTTCTATTCCCAGTGGGATAAACCCGTCAACATCACAGTAAAGGCAGACGTTGAACTCAGCCAGAACGATGTAGAAGGTAACCTCGTGATAATAGGGGGACCTGTTTCAAACGTAGTGGCGAAAAAGATGCAGAAAAAGTTTCCCTTAGAGTTCATGAAGATGGGAGGAACGTGGGTTATAGAACACAACACCCGCTGGAATGTGAGCAGTTTTGTCCTGACGGAGAATTTCCAGAAACCCCTCCTAAGGAAAAAGCTGGAGAAAGTTTCCAGAGGTGCACTGCTCCTGACGGTGAGGAATCCCAACAATCCTCAGAACTTCATCGTCTGGATAGCCGGGGAGAACAGAAACCTTACCGCACTCTTCCGGAACCCGACGTACTACCTCTCAAGCTACGAGATATGGGGTGAAAAGGGAATAGAGATGGGCTTTTACGTTCAGCCGCTTGCCTCTTCCTGAGGGCCTTCTTCCTTTCCGTTGCTCTTTATGTGGGGCTTGCCTATGGCTATGGTGAAGCCCTTGAAGGAATCGTCCTTCCTGTTGAACTCTATCGCCAGTGGGAGACCGTTGTCCTCGTTGAAGACTATCCTAACGATCCTCGCCCGCGAATGATCGTTGAGGTAATCCCTCTTCAGATCCTCGTAGTTGTCTATAACGTTGTCTATGCTCTCACTGTGCAAGTCATAGATTTCCCTTGCGTAAACGCTGTGATTCTTGATCTCCTCAACCTTCTTTTCCCTGTCCAACGGGCTTCCCCCTCAGACTTTGCGCCACTCTCCTTCCCGGAACTTAAAAACCTTCCTGTACTCGGCCATTCTGAGAGCTTCCTCAAGCTTGCCCTTCGGGACATTTATCCCGTGCAGTTCTTTGAAGAGCTCGATAATCTCATCCGTAGTCAATGCATCCCTTTCCTCGAAGAGGTTGTTCACGAGGTTTATCATGTCCTCGACGAAGTTCCAGGGGAAAACTATCCAGGCCCATTCTATCTCCTCGCCGTAGTAGTCTGGCCTGAAGCGCGAGCCCTTTATGGTTAGCAGCGTTGCAACCCTTATCTCCTCGGGTTTTTGACTCTCGACATAGTTCCTGGCCAGTGTTAGGCTCTCGCCGGTGTCACTGATGTCGTCAACTATGAGAACCCTTTTTCCCTCCAAGTTGTAGTTGCTACCGTACTTGAGCCTGGCTTTCCCGTCTGGTGTGGCTGTAACTCCCCAGTGCTCGACCTTTAGGCTGACGAGGTCTTTAACACCAAGGTAGTCGCAGTACAAACGCGCGGCAACCCAACCGCCCCTTGCGAGGCCGACTATGACATCTGGCCTCCAATTCCCCTCTAAAACCTTCCAGGCTCCTTCCTTCGCCCACCTTTCTATGTCGTCCCAAGAAGCGAGATAAGCCGGAAACTTCTTCATTGGATTTCCCTTAACTGAGCGGGGGGAAGGATGTATTTAAGAGTTTTGCTTTGGAGGGGAAGCCCCATTCTTTTACAAAGAAATGATAATTTATGATTTCGCAGACATGCACATAAACAAAAAAATTATAAAAGTCAGGATCATTACATTACTGGCCAGTCTTTGCTGGCCATGTCCGGAGGTGTTGAGCATGAAAACTGTCTGGAAGACTATTCCGATAGTTATACTCTTGCTTTTTTCAGTGATTCCAGGTACAGTTATGGGCACCTCAGCGGCACAACTCAGCGGCAGTATGACAGTCAAAGTTACGGATTGGGGCAACGTGGAATACGACGTGACGCTAAGCCTCAGTTCCCCCACCAACTGGGAGGTGTACGTGGAACTCACTGACGGAGCCCAAATTAGCAGCTACTGGAGTGTGAACAAGGAAGTCCAAGGAGACGTGGTGATACTAACACCCCCAAGCTGGAACCAAGGTCCGAGTGCAACCTTTGGGATGATAGTACAGAATGGGAAAGTAAAATCCATGAAACTTGTCGCGGATGGACAGGTATTGGACGTGTGGCCTTCGGGGGCGAGCGTTTCAAACGAGACTTCAAACCAGACGAGTGGTAACGAGACTTCAGGCGGAAGCAGTAACGGGACTTCAAACAATCAGACAAGCGGTAACGAAACATCCGGTGGAGGAGGTAACGTCCCAAGTAATGAAACGAACGGGACTTCAGGAAACGTTACAGACAACACTACCACAGGAAACACCACCAGCAATCAAACGAGTGATAACGAGACTTCAGGAGGAGTTGGAAGTAATGAAACCTCAGGCAACCTGATTAAACCAGGAGCAATAAGCGTTAAAACCAGCAACTGGGGAAGCACAGAGTACGATGTGACCTTAGACTTGGGCGGAACTTACGATTGGGTTTTAAAAGTCAAACTCAAGAAGGGTTCAACCGTAACAAGCTCATGGAGCGTTAACAAAGCCGAACAGGACGGTTACGTTATATTCACCCCCGTAAGCTGGAACAAAGGACCAACCGCAAGCTTCGGATTCATAGCCACAGGAAGCGAACCCGTCGAGTACATGATCCTCGAAGTTAACGGCCAAACCTGGGACGTATGGCCTGAGAACGCCCCATTACCAACCCCAAGTAACAACACCACTCCCTCACCGTCGCCCTCTCCGCAGTGGTTTTTCATTACCAATCCAAACGATACAGGCAATCTTTATATGGCATACAAGGTGCTCGGAAACACGTCCTCCACTTTGACGGTGGAGCTCGTTCTTGCCAACAAAAACACCCACTATGTGTGGAACGGCTACTACTTCGATGTAAAGAATGTAACCTTTGAAACCAGTGGCAGAATAACATCCATAGGCTATTCCGATGGGGGAAGTCCCGAATACACAGTAAATGGAAGCAGGGTGATTCTTGACCTGACATGGAGGGGGATGTTCCCACTAAACACATCAGTCAGCATCTTGATGACGATAGAGAAAGCAGGAGAAAATCCCCTTCCCCACAACTTTGTTATAAACTACGTGAGGGGCCCCGTGCTCTACCCAACTACAGGAAAACTGCCTGGGAGCTGGAAACCCGGGAACTTCACGATAAATGACCTTATTGAAAGCCCAGCCGAATACTACAGCTCAAACGTGAAACCCCACAGCAATGGATTCATCATGTACAATCCACCGAGCAGGACACAGATTATAATAGGCCTCGCAAACATCACCTACCCGTTAAACCTCGCCAAGAGCTCCAAGATGTGGGTTCCCAACAAGTACTTTGCCATGTCCCTCGCCCTCGCGTATGAATGGTTTAAAGTAAACCCCAATTTCCTCATGGCACTTGCGGCAAAGGAGAACTGGGGAACAGCATTAACACAAGACCCCTCCTTTACGGGCATAAACGTTACATACCGCGGAGAAAAGTGGAACTGGCCAATAGTTATCAACCACCCAGACGGAGTTTTCCAAGTCGAAAAGGGCAACTTCAACCAGATAAAGAAGTATTATCCAGACATATTCCCCGAAAATGCAGATCATGAGGATTACATGCAAGTCTCGTTGGACTCCAAAGACACCGCGTGGATTACATCGCCAATAACTGCCACCCTTAGCCTCACCATGGAGAGAGAACTTCTCTATGCTGCTTTGGGTGAGAAATACAACGAATTCCTGCGGAATGCCAAGGATCCGTGGGCCGAAACTGAGATAATAGACTTTGGATACAACAGGGGGATGGGTTCCCTTGCTGCCCTCAAGATATTCTCGGACAACTGGGAAAAGGCCATAAACGCCCCCGTACTCTGGGAAGCCTTTGGAATGTCAGGATTCGGAGGTCACGTTCCCACAGTAATCAACGTGACTGCCACGATGGACGCGGAAACCAGAGACATCTACGACGCCAACCTGACATGGCAAGACATCGAATACTTTTTCGGGGTTATAAGGCAGAAGTTCTTTAGGCAGGGTGCGATAAGCGACTCCGAGTGGAAGGAGATGATGAACGACGTTCACAGGGCCTACGACCTTCTCTCACAGCACTGGGGAGGGAATCATGTTTCCTACCGCTACGATTTCTTAACTATCCTGCGGGTGGCAATGAGTCACTGGCCGCACCCCCTAATACCAAGACCGACAGGGAATGATTGGTACTACAATGCCAGGAACTACAAGCCGTAAAGTTCTTTGATTTTATTATTTTTTGAAAATGGTAGAAAAGGATCAAAATTTAACCCTTTTCCAGACTGTTCCCTGCGGGGTGTCTTCAAGCTGAATACCAATCTCCCTGAGCTCGGCCCTTATCTTGTCCGCCAGAGCGAAGTTCCTCTCCTTCCTGAGCTGGGCGCGGACCTCGATGAGAAGGTTGATTAGCACCTCCTCCTTGCCTGCCTTCTGTTCTTTGAAGTAGTCCTCAAAGAGACCGAAAACCTCGCTCACAGCCTTGAAGAACTCCATCGCCTTGCGGAGGATGCTTTCCTTCGGCTTCTCAACCTTTGTCAGATACCTGTTGACTGCGTTGCTTGCCTCGAAGACCGCTTTCATAGCTTCGGCGGTGTTGAAGTCGTCGTCCATGGCCTCGTAGAACTTCCTCCGTGCCTCCCGGATGGCCTCGTAAGCCTCGAACTCTTCTTTGCCCCACTTAAAGGAAATCTCCGCCCTCTCCATAGCCACACGAATGTTCTCAAGGGTGTTATACAGACGCTCAAGGTTGTTCTTGGCGTGTTCCATGCCCTCCTCGGTGTAGTCGAGCGGCGAGCGGTAGTGCCTCTGGAGGACGAAGAGCCTGATAACCTCCGGGTCGTAGCGCTCCAGCATTTCTCTGATAGTCACGAAGTTGCCGAGGCTCTTGCTCATCTTCTCCCCGTTCACCATCAGGAAGCCGGTATGGAGCCAGTATTTGACCCACTGCTGGCCGGTGCATGCCTCGGTTTGGGCTATCTCGTTCTCATGGTGCGGGAAGATGAGGTCGTTGCCGCCGCCGTGGATGTCGAAGCTCTCCCCGAGGTACTTGGTGCTCATCGTGGAGCACTCTATGTGCCAGCCGGGCCTTCCCTCGCCCCATGGGCTTTCCCATTTGGGCTCCCCGGGCTTGGCCTTCTTCCAGAGGGCAAAGTCTTCAGGGTTCCTCTTGCCCTCACCGGGCTCAACACGAGCGCCCTTCCTGAGCTCTTCAAGCTTTATTCCGCTGAGCTTTCCATAATCCCTGAACCGCTGAACCTCAAAGTAAACGCCGTCAGAGCCTTCGTAGGCGTAGCCCTTCTCCTCCAGCTTTTTCACGAAGTCTATGATATCCTCGATGTGCTCGGTAACGCGCGGGTAAATATCGGCTGGCTTGACCTTGAGGGCCTTCATGTCCTCAAGGAAGTATCTCAAAAAGCGCTCGGCGAGCTCCTTTGGATCCTCACCAGTTTCATTGGCTCTCCGGATTATCTTGTCATCTATATCGGTAAAGTTCATGACCATTAGAACCGTGTAGCCTTTATGCTCCAGGT
>JALSNG010000028.1 GCA_026987155.1 Thermococcus sp.
CTGCCCCGATAATCAGTCCGGTAATCCTCTCTGATTTTTTCCCAAGCCTTAGGAGAAGGTGTATCGTGAGCAAACTCGCGGCAAATGAAGATGAAAACACAAGAAAAGAATCCAATGGAGAAACGGGAGTATAGCTTTCAATGAATAGGAGCTTCAGGAGAAAGTAGACGGGCGCCAAAAGAAAGCTCAACTCAAGAGCCTTTCTCATGCTTATCCCGGCTGTGAGCATGGGTATCAAGCTGAGCCCACTTCGTGAAAGGCCACCTATGAAGGCAAGTCCCTGCGAGCTTCCCGTAACGATGGAATCCAAGAGGGTGGGTTCGTCCTTCTCTCCCCTCATCCTCGACTCAACGTTCCCAATGACCTCTCTTTCTCCGGGTTTGAGGGTGGAAAGGAGGATTATTAAAACCCCTATTACTGCGCTGACTGCATCGGCCATCTTGGGGGAAAGAGAGGGGGAAGTCCCCGCCCCCCGGGGATAGCCTATGAGCAGGGTGAAGAGGGATGCGTAGAGCAGGAATTTAATTTCTGATTCATAGATTCCCCTCAGAAGTTTTTGTATCGTCCTCTCAAGTGGGATTCTGAAGTAGAATATAACGGCTATCGTCATACCGAGGTAAGCGGGCACGATGTGACTGTTCAAGTTTGGGTCTGTGTGAGAAAGGAGCTTTGGGACAAGGCTGCCTTCGAGTGACACCGGAAACCAGGAAACTACCCCATAAAAGATTCCTGTGAGGAGCGATGCAACGTACGACGGTTCGACCATGTTCATCACTAATAGTTTTTAAGGCGCTTTCATCATAAAGTTTTCGAGGGAGCTTCATGAGGATAACCGTGATTTATGAGAACCACGCCGGGTTTAGAAAGGGCCTCCTCGGCGCCCATGGCTTTTCGGCGCTCGTTGAACACGAAGGGACCAGGGTTCTTGTTGACACCGGCACGGATGGGAACGTGCTCCTTCACAACATGGGGGAGCTGGGAATCGATGTGGACGGAATAGACTACCTCTTCATCACCCACGGACACTACGACCACACCGGGGGAATAAGGGCTCTCCTCGAAGTCAGAACGAAGCCGTTGGTGGTCATAGGCCATCCAGAAATTTTCAGAGACAGGGTGGCCCTGAAACCCAAGAGGAGGGACATTGGTATTCCTTTCAGCAGGAAAGAACTTGAAGAACTGGAAGCGGAGTTCGTTCTCAGGAAGGAGCCCTTTGAGTTCGCACCGGGGTTCTGGAGTTCGGGAGAGATACCCAGGCGCACGTGGGACAGGGCGGTGGGCTACGTTGAAAGGAACGGAAAACTAGAGAGAGACTCCGTCCCGGACGACATGGCGCTGATAATCGACCTCGGTGATGCTGTCGCCGTCGTCACTGGCTGCGGCCACTCAGGGGTTCTTAACATAGCGTGGCATGCGGAGGACATTCTTGGAAAGCCGGTTAGGGCGTTGATAGGGGGACTTCATCTCAACGGTGCCAAGAGGGAAATTCTCAACGAAGTCGCCGAAAGGATAGAGGCCGAACGGCTCTACGCCGGCCACTGCACCGGCATTGACTCCTATGCATACCTGAAGGCCATGCTCGGTGAGAGGATGGAGCCGCTTTACGTGGGAAGGGTAATCGAACTCTGACCCTACCCTGCGATAGTTTTTTATATTTCCGCACCTTTCTGGTTTTAGAACGAACCTTTAGGGGGTGGAATGCGTGGGAGTGGGTGCGATAATTGAAAAGCTCAACAACTACGAGGGACTCTTCGGTAAACTTGGCCTCCTACTCGTGGTCCTCTTCTTCCTCATGATAGCGGCCGGATTCACCGACAGCAGCCAGGCCGGAAGGATAATGACGCTTATCCTGTTCCTCCTGGTATTTCTGGCCTCTTTTATAGGCTATACCGTCTCCAAGTCCCTCGATGAATGAGGGGCAACTTTTTAAACCCTCTTTTTAACTTTTCTCCGCGAGATAACGGGGTGATGTTATGAGAAATCCTTTTGAGAAGATGCCCACGGTTCTTACCGCTGATGAGCTCATCGATAAGGCCTTCAGGAGGGCCGAAAAGGCCGCATCGGCCTTCACACCCAAGGGTGGGCCGAGGGCCAAGGCGAGACAGAGGGAGGAACTCCGCGTAAGGACTGTCTCAAACGTTGTGAGGGACAATCTGAGGAAAATACTCGACAGAACGCCGGGTGTTTCGGAGCTGCCAGCGTTCTACAGGGAACTTGTCGACACGCTCGTTGACAGAAACCAGTTCCACCGCTCTCTTGCGAGGATCAACTGGGCCATAAGGACGATAAGGAACCTGGAGCAGCGCTATGTGGAGAAGATACGCTACTCCAGAGAGCCAGATGAGATTGCAAGGCTCAGGAGAAGTTTCTACGGCCGAGTTGCGGACGTTCTCAGGGACATAGAAGAGGATCTCGAGTACCTCAATCAAGCGAGAAACGTGCTAAAGGATTTGCCGGTGGTCGATTTAGAGCTTCCAACGGTAGTTATAGCCGGTCACCCCAACGTGGGCAAGTCAACCCTTCTGAGGGCGTTGACCAACGCCAGACCTGAAGTGGCCACATACCCCTTCACCACCAAGGGCATAAACGTCGGCCAGTTCGAGGAGCACTACCTCAAGTACCAAGTAATAGACACGCCCGGTCTGCTCGACAGGCCGCTGAGCGAGAGGAACGAGGTCGAGAGGCAGGCCATCCTTGCCTTGAAGCACCTCGGAAAGGTGATAGTTTATATCTTCGACCCCAGCGAGTACTGTGGCTATCCGATAGAGGAACAGACCCACCTGTTCGAGGAAATTTACAGTGAATTCGGCGAGTTTCCGTTCATTGTAGTCCTCAACAAGGTGGATATAGCGGACGAGGAGAGGATTAGAAAGGTGGAGGAGTTCGTTAGGGCCAAGGGGCTTGAACCACTCAGAATATCTGCCCTCAACGGTGAAGGCCTTGAGAGGCTGAAGGAGCGCGTTATAGAGCTCGTAAAACCCATGGTCGAGGAGCAGGCGAGGAGAATAATGGAGAAGGAGCTGAGAAAGTACAGGGAGGAGCTTGAACTCTGAGACTTTATCGTTAACACCGTAAAGCCAGAAAAGTTAACGGTAGCGTAAAATTTTCAGGGTTGAAATGGATTGATAATGTTTGATTTATCTCACTCCTCAGCGGAGGAGCCATCTCCAGAGCGAGATGAACTCTATCTCCAACCCATCGTGAGTCTCCTTTCCCTCGTAGTCCCACGTTATGACCTTCAGGTTTCTGCACCTCAATGCCTTTGAAGCCCTTATGAGAGCATTGACCTCACGCCTCTTTGTTTCCGGGTCGTCAACGTTGTGGCTCACCTGAATGAGCTCCTTCACCTCGAATCCGAGGGAGAGGACGAAGTCAACCTCACCCCTGTCGTCCATCCAGTATGAAACATCCAGGCGAGGCTCCGCGTAGTATTTCCTCCTGAAGAGCTCAAGTGCCACGAGGTTTTCCAGCCTGTAACCCCAGTCTTTCACACCAAAAACCGAGGGAAAGCCGAGGTCGGCGACGTAGAGCTTGGGGATGCTCCTGAGGGATTCAACTTCACTTGAGTGGAACCTTCTCACGGGCAACACAAAGCCCACATCCTCAAGGTGGGAGAAGTACTCGTAGACTTTGGCTTTGCTCAGGTTTATTCCGAAGGATGAAAGCATTCCGTGAAGCTTTCTGATCGAGATTCTCCTCGCAAAGTTCCTCACGATTACCCTCATAAGTGCCCTCATCGCTCCAGTCTTTTCGATGCCGTAGCGCTCCACGAGGTCCTTGTAGATTATGAGATCAAGGTATTCCTGGAGGGTTCTTATCTTCAGGAGAGGAGGATAATTGACTATCTCGGGGAAGCTCCCGTACTCCACGTACTCCTCGAGGTATCTTTTTATTCTGCCCCTATCCATCTCTATGAGGGGCTCCTTCAGCCCAAATCCCTTGAAGGACAGAAACTCTCTGAAGGACAGGGGGAAGAGCCGGAAACTAAGGCTCCTGCCCCTGAGGGTCGTTGCTATGTCCCGGGAGAGAAGCCTGGAGGAGGAGCCCGTTATGAAAATCCTCGCGTTTTTCCTCTCAATAAGCCTTCTCACGAACTTTTCCCAGCCTTCGACGGCCTGAACCTCATCAAGGAAGAGGTACATGAGCTTTGCATCCGGGTTGTGCTTGTAGTATAGCTCGACTATCCCCGACAGCTCCTTTGAGGTCAAGCCCTCCAGCCTGTTGTCCTCGAAGTTAATGTAGAAAAGCCTCTCCACCGGAAGGCCTTTTTTCATCAGTTCGAGCATCGTCTGGTAGAGGAGGTAGGTTTTCCCGGTTCTCCTCAGTCCAAAAACCGTGACTGCCTTCTCCAGCCCCGTGGGCAGCTTTAGCTCCCGCTCTTTCACATCTGGAATGCCGAGCCTGTGGAACTCCACTATAACCTCTTCGAGACCCATCGTTATCGCCAATTTGTACTATCCAGATATGACATATTTAAAATTTCTGTCTCAGCTGTGTATGAAAGATTGCCCAAAATGCCACACCGCGGGATCGCTGGTAGAAAACCCGTTTAGTTTTAATTCTACAGGGTAGTTATTTTCATTAATCATTGTATTCCCAAACCAGCGTCATAAATGGATCCACAAATTCGCTTTCGTAAATTGAAGAAAAAAGACTTCAGGCGCTCTCTTCTTTGATGAGAACGGCGTTGACAACTCCATCCTGGCCGGGCCTTGATGTAACTATCGCCCTGCCGGCCTCGGTCTCGATTATTGCCCCCTTGGTGATGATGTCCCTTCTAACGTACTGTCTGTTTGCCGGGTTCTCAACGACACCGAGAATCTTGACCTTCTTACCCCTGCCTTTCTCAAAGACGTTGGCGTAGAGGGCTTCAATAAGGCGAACTTTCCTGTTTCCGCCGTAGGTTCTGATCATCTTCTTCTTTTCCCTGTCCTCACCGACCTTGGTGAAAGCCGGCTCCCTTCCGAGTTCCCTCTTTCTCTTCTTCCTTGCAAGTACAATTCTTCCACCCGAAGGCTTTTTGAGTGACCTTCCCTGCCAGATAGCCATCCATCTCACCTCATGAGCTTGATACTCAACCTATCGCCACTTTCGGAGGTTCGTTTATAAGCTTTTCTGGCTCGCAGGTTCAAAAAATTTAAAAGCCCTCCCTCGTTACTCCAGCAGGTGGTGGAATGGGTGCGATAGACGCGTTTGCGAGGATCTTCTCAATCATGGTGGAGGCCAAGAGACTTTATATTCCCGCCCTTATACTCTCGCTCCTCCTTGCGCCTGTTGCGGCGTACCTACTGCCAAGCGAACCCTCTTTTGACACGTCCTTCAACCAGACCCATAGTGGGAGCGTGATAATGGAGCAGTACGGGGAGGATGTGGAGGAGGAGCTAACAGACTTCCTGATTCAACTCGGCCGAGCCTTTGCGATATTAATGGCCATCAGCGTTGTTGTGGGTTCCATCGTTCAATATGGAATCACAAAGGGTGCTCTCCTTCACGAGTTGGGGGAAGATTACAGCATTGGGGAGCTTCTCATCGACGGCCTCAATCACCTCCCCGGTGTCATTGCGATAGAGTTCTTGTTCATGGCAGTGGCTGTTGCACTCGCCTCGGTCGCTCTTATCCCCGTAGTTTTGGGGTTGTTCTTCCTCCCCTGGGGGATGGTGCTTGTATTAATCGGATTTCTGCTCCTCTTAGGGGTTTTAGCAATTGCCACGAGCCTGACCGCAGTATCGATACCCATCTACGCAGACAAGGGGAGGATAGGTGCGGTGTTCAGTGCCTTTGGGCTGGTCTTCGGAAACATCACCCCGAGCATCGCCTTTGGGATACTCTTGTGGGTGGGGATCATGGTGGTGAGCATGATAGCCGGTTCCATCGGCTTCGTTGCAGATTTTGTGTTCCCGAAAAGTATTGCAGCCTATGCCTCCCAGTTCCTTCAGGCACCCCTGAACGCCTTGATGTTTGAATTCCTAACTGTCGGGGGCGTGACTTTTTACAGAGAGCTCCAGAGAATGGAGGAGCTGAAAAAAGTTGATGAGGAGCTGATAGAACTCGGAGTTAATGTTTAGCTGCCGTACTTCTTTTCCTTTGCCGCCTTAACCAGCCCCCTGAAGACCGGCGCCGGGTTCATCGGTCTGGACTTGAACTCCGGGTGGAACTGCGTCGCTATGAAGTACCTCTTCTCTGGAAGCTCCAGTATCTCCATCCTCCTATCGTCGTCGCCAGCTATGCCACTGAATACCAAGCCGGCACTCCCAAACTCCTCTATGTAGTCTGGATTGACCTCCCAGCGGTGTCTGTGGCGCTCATAAACTATTTCCTTTCCGTACAGTCTCCTTGCAAGGGTGTTTGGCTTGATGTGTATCGGGTAGGCACCAAGGCGCATTGTTCCACCGAGTCTCTCCAGGTCCCTCTGTTCAGGCATAAGGTCAACGACCGGGTACGGTGTCTGGGGGTCGATCTCGGTGGAGTGTGCACCCTTCAGTCCCAGAACGTTGCGCGCGAATTCGACAACGGTTAATTGAAATCCGAAGCATATGCCGAGGAAGGGAATATCATTCTCCCTGGCGTATCTTATTGTCCTAATTTTGCCTTCCGTCCCCCTTGCACCAAACCCGCCTGGGACTATTATGCCGTCAACACCCTCAAGGATATTAACGCCCTTTCTCTCAACGTCCTCAGCCTCCACCCAGCGTATTCTGACCTTCACACCGTTGGCAACGCTGGAATGCTTTAGCGCTTCCTTTATGCTTAGGTACGAATCGGCGAGCTTGACGTACTTTCCAACTACCGCTATTTCAACGCTCTCCCGTAGGGCCTTGTAACTCCCTACCATTTCACGCCATGCATCGAGCTCCGGTTTCTTCTCTGGGAGACCGAGGCGTCCCGTTAGGTACTTAGCCAATCCCTCCTTCTCCAGCATGAGTGGGACTTCATAGGTGTCTTCAACATCGTAGGCACTGATTACCGCTTCCTCTGGAACGTTGGTGAAGAGACTTATCTTCCTCCTGGCGCTATCCTCCAGGGGTTCTTCAGAACGGGCAACTATGGCATCGGGCTGGATTCCCAGTGAGCGAAGCTCCTTAACGCTGTGCTGGGTCGGCTTTGTCTTCTGCTCGCCGACGACTCTGAGCTTCGGCACGTAGGTGACGTGGACGAAGGCCACATTGTCTCTTCCCTCTTCGAGCTGCATCTGCCTGGCGGCCTCAAGAAAGGGCATGCTTTCTATGTCCCCAACGGTTCCACCTATCTCCACCACAACGACGTCGTAGTCCCTTGCTATGGTCCTAATGCGCTCCTTTATCTCGTTGGTGACGTGCGGGATGACCTGAACGGTTGCCCCGAGGTATTCTCCCTTTCTCTCTTTCTCGATGACTGCAGAGTAAACCTTGCCAGTGGTTATGTTATGGTCAAAACTCAGACTGGTGTCAAGAAAGCGCTCGTAGTTGCCCAAATCGAGGTCGACTTCACCGCCGTCGTCGAGAACAAACACTTCCCCATGTTGGTAGGGGTTCATGGTTCCGGCGTCGTAGTTGAGGTAGGGGTCTATTTTGATGTTTGTAGTTCTAAAGCCGCGGACCTTCATCAGCATGCCGAGAGAAGCGCTGGTTATGCCTTTACCCAGACCGCTGACCACACCACCAGTGACGAATATGAACTTTGTCATGGCAAAACCTCCACCGGTTATGTCGTTGGTTGATTAAAGGGTGTTTAAAAGCTTTGTTGGGTTATGACCAATCCGGTTTCCGGAGATGATTCAGTCGTCCAGTTCGAGTCCGTTGCCTCCTTCCTCCTCGGTCAGCTCCCTTATCTCGTAAACCTTCAGGGGAACTTTCTTAAGGGCCTTTCCGATGACGGCTTTGGCTATCCTCTCGGCGTGCTCAATGGTTTGGGCGTTGTAGACCTTGATCGTCAGGTACATTCCAACCAGACCCACAGAGCCTATCACGAAGGCGCTCTCGAAGTGGGCACCGCAAACCGGGCACTGGGAGTAGCCTATCTCAACCCTCACGAAATCGAGCTTCTCCTTGTTGAGGGCTTTGGCGACCTTGGAAACTGCGACGTTTATCGCATCCTCGCTCGTTTCAACGTCCCTCACTATGATGGGTGCCTCCAAAACAACCACGTAGTCTCCCATAGCTCCCACCTCAACCAAAGGCAAACAGTCTGTCGTCCTCTCCCCTGAAAACGCCGAGCCTCACGCCCGCATCTATAAAGCCGTGGGCATAGTTTAGCGCAGCAAAAGCCGTCACGTAGTCACCCTTCTCGTAGTAGTATCTTGCATCGTTGAAATAGCTTCTCGCCATCGTCAGAAAGTCCTGGGCAACGACCATTAAAAGACTTTTTTCGTGAACCGCAACTTCCAAGTGGTTGAGGGCCTCTTCCGTGATTTTAAAGTACTTTTGGAGCCGTTCTTTGGATATCTCTCGCTCCACCGGTCTCGCCTCACCCCTGGTAAGGAGCGGCTCTTATAAATCTTATCCCTACAACTTCCGCTGGCGCAAAGTTTGACCAAATAATTCCCACTGCTTTGGGGATTAAATTAAAAACGTGCACCATCTTAAAAAAGCAAGTTGGATTTAGTGAAATCCGGTCTATAACCGTATGTTTAAAGTGCACGCGCTTAGAGATATTGCTTTTAAACGGTCAGAACCTTTTGATAAAACTTTGCACAAGCAAAGTTTCTTTGATTAAACTTTCCCAGAAAAGTTTGCTGTGGTGCCGGGGCGGGGCTTTGAACCCCGGACCTCTCGGTTTCTCAGGCTCCCCCGAAGGAGAGCGGCCCTATGAGCCGAGCGCTCTGACCAGGCTAAGCTACCCCGGCACTGCCCGAGCGCCCGGGTTATACCTTCCGGAGGGCATTTTTAAATCTTTCGATGGGCACTAATCCGGTCGCTTCAGATGGGAACTGTTTTATAAGTCCCTCTCCCAAGTTAACCCCATGATGAGAATGTCCATCGCGGCGTTTACCATAGCTTTCATGGTCATCATCGCGGGATGTCTCTCGGTCACTCCGGAGGCCGGAACGCCCGAAAGCACTGTGTACCCATCCACGATTCCGACCACTCCTTCCTCGACCCCCGCGACCTGGACGAACCCCACTGTGAAATGGGAGAACGCAACGGTATCCCTGCCGAGCCGGGATGCAGAGTTCAGCTGTCCCGGAATCCTCTGGCGCTACATTCTCAAAGATGCCCTTGAGTGCATGCTGGGCAGGGAAGAGCTTGAGGTCATATCACCCCTCGCGAAGGAGCTCAAGGGTGAAGATCTCGCCCAAAGTGCCTGGAACGTCCTCGCCTGGGAAGGGGAGTGGCTGAGCTATGACTGGGAGAAGGCCAAACAGCCCTTCGCCAAGGTCATAATACGCCCCAACGGTAAAGAGGAGGTTGTTGAAGGTCAGAACAACACCATTCAAACCCCTTACGAGACGATAATGCGGAGAACCGGCATATGCACCGACTACACCGTCCTCACCGATTCCCTGCTCCTGGCCATGAACTACTCTCCGGTCTACGCGATGGCCATAAACCTTACCGATTCGGGGCACGCCACGGCATTGGTAAGGATAAACGGATGGTACTTCGCCCTCGACCAGCACCTTCCGCCCATGGATTTAGGTGCCTACTACCGCTACTGGGAGCGGCAGGGGAGCAGGATAGTTAACGCCACCCTCTACGAGATAACACCGGGCGGAGATAAGGCCAACGTAAAGGTTCTGGGCGTCGTTGCCGGTGAGGAGTTCCTCAGCCAGAACTACACCATGGGCGATACCGACGCGAGGAATTTAGCCGTTTCTATGATGAATCTGCTCTATGGAGGATTCGGCCTGAAGGCCGATGAATCACTGAAGAATCTCTCTGACGGAAAGCTCCCGAGGGGGTACAGGGCCGGCTGGACGTTGGGGGTTACTTTTTATAACTTGGCCGACTACTATCACCCCTTCTTCCACGAAGAGTACGCCGAGTGGATGGTCTCCCAGATGCTTTCTGACCAAGAGTTCGCGGGCTACGTCCAGAAGAGCGACGCGGTCTGGATAGACGTTAAAATAGAGGGCGAGGATTTAGTCCTCACCATCTACCTCGGGAGTTCTTAGGGTAGCGGGAGTTTCTTCTTCCGCTTCTCCTTTGGTTGTAGGAACGGTCGTACCCGTACTTCTCCCTGTACTCCCTGGGAATCTCCTCGCTGAGCTCGGATTTTCTTATCTCAACACCCGCTCTCTGGGCAAAGTAGCGGAGCCTCTTGAACTCACCGGGCAGTATGAAGGTTATTGCCCTCCCTCTCTTCCCCATCCTGCCGGTTCTCCCTATCCGGTGGACGTAGTCTTCGGCCGTCATGGGCAGGGAGTAGTTGACGATGTGGCTTATGTCCTGAACGTCGAGGCCCCTCGCCGCAACGTCGGTCGCAACTAAAATCCTTGTTCTCTTGGTTTTAAAGCGCCAGAAGGTTCTCTCCCTTGCACTCTGACTCATGTCGCCGTTTAAAGCCTCGGCACTGTAGTTAGCCCTCCTGAGCTTCTCACTGAGCTCCCTGGTTTCCCTCTTGGTGGCGCAGAAGACTATGCCGTAGAAGTCATCGCTGAGAATCTTCTTCAGCACCGTGAACTTCCGCGCTGGGACGACCTCCACGTACTCCTGATCCACCATCTCCGGAACCAACTCGTCGCTGCTGACGCTTACAACCTCGTGATCCTCCATGTAGCGTCCTGCGAGCCTTCTAATCTCCGGGGGCATGGTGGCAGAGAACATTAATACGCGCTTCCTCTTGGGGGTCTCCCTGAAAATTGCCTCTATGTCGTCTATGAAGCCCATGTCGAGCATTCTGTCGGCCTCGTCAAGGATGAAGAACTTCACGGAGCTTAAATCAAGGGTTCCTCGCCTTATGTGGTCGAGAACCCTGCCGGGGGTTCCGACTACAACATGGGTTCCCCTTTCAAGTGCCCTTATCTGAGGTCCTATCGGCTGGCCGCCGTAGACGGCATATACGTAAACCCTCTTCCTTCCACGGAGGCTTTTGATTTCATCCGCCACCTGAAGGGCAAGCTCCCTCGTGGGAGTCAATATTATCGCCTGAACGGCCCTTATTTTCGGATCGATGGCCTCAATTATAGGGAGTGCAAATGCCGCTGTCTTCCCCGTCCCGGTCTGGGACTGGCCGATTATATCCCTGTCTCCCGATAAAAGGCGTGGGATTACCTCCCTCTGGATGTCCGTTGGGGTCTCAAAACCCTTCTCCTTAACCGCCACTAACGTGGCCTCCGATAAACCCAAACTTTCAAAACTCATCTTCATGACTCCTTACATTACTCAAACGCGTTCTTCTCGGAACGCGTCGAGAAGAAACGCCGTCTGGCGGGCCGGGGGGGATTCGAACCCCCGACCACGGGATTAAGAGTCCCGCGCTCTAACCATGCTGAGCTACCGGCCCTCAACCCGAAGTCATAGACGGGGAGTTGATTTATAAATCTTTTGGTCGCGGGAAGGGTTCAGAGAAGAGAAAACTTTATAAATCCTCTCCGAGCGTTATAATTGGCGACGCGGGGGTTGCCGAGCCTGGTCAAAGGCGCGGGATTGAGGGTCCCGTCCCGTAGGGGTTCCGGGGTTCAAATCCCCGCCCCCGCACCATTACAGTTCTCTGCTTTGCAGAGTGTTATGGGGGATCATCACAAACACTCCCTGGCCAGAGACTCCTCTCAGTGTGTTCCCCAGAACCTCCTCAGATAGAGCCTCATCCTCGGCAAATCGACGGGTCTTAAGGATTCCTTCATCCAGTCGGGGAGGTCTTTTCTTATCGTGCTCCAGAGGAGGCGGTAGTCGAGGACGATTATCGACCCCCTTTCCTCGGCCGAGCGGTGAACCCTTCCAGCTGCTTGGACGAGCTTCCTGTGGGCCGGCAAATAATAGCCGTAGTAGCGCCCCTTTCCAGGGAATTTTCTCTCAAAGTACCTTATCTGGGCCTGGACCCTTGGAGTCGGCCTCGCGTAGGGTATACCAACCAAAATAACTCCGTTCATCTCGTCACCGGAGTAATCCTGCCCCTCACTGTTTCTGCCCCCCATAACGCCTAAGAGAACCGCACCTCTGCCCTTGGAATGGGCTTTGAAGCTCGCTATCATCGCATCGTTTTCCTTGGAGGAGGCCCCCTGTTTCTCGATGAATATTGCTTTTCCGGTTTCTTCAAGTTTAACCTGCAGGTTTGCTGAGAGAAGCCCCTGGAGAACCTCGTAAGAGGCCGCAAAGACGCCCACGTTTTTCGGTATGGACTTTGTCGCCTCGACGATGTACTCCACCATCCTCTTGTATGCCTGTAGGGAGCGCTCGTCGCCGCGTGTCGAGACGTCTTTAGCCACTAAAATCTGGGCGTTCTCCTTTTTTACCATCCTCGGGAATTTTTTGAGCTTTGCACTGGGTATTCCCATAACGTCCCTGAAAGCCTGAAGGGGTGTCAATGTTCCGGACATGAATATCGCTGACTGAACCTTCTCGATCCAGTCGAGGGCCTTTGAGGGGTCAAGGGCTACTATCTCAAGACTCATTCCACGTTCCCTGCTCATGAGAAACAGGTAGTCCTCTCTCTCGACTGTGGAGAGCCAGTTGAGCAGGAACTCTCCCACGCGACCGATGTATGAGCGGGGGGTTTTTCCCTTTTCTATTCTGTCTTCCCTGATTGAATCTCCCACAGCCACCATTTCGTTCAGAAAACGAATCAGATATCGGCCGTCGATGTTCAGGACGTTAACGAGGTGTGAGAAGATTTCATGGGGCATCAGGGGGACCTCTTTAACCTCCCTGTCCCCGAGTTTTTCGGAGTATAGTATCTCAAGACCCCTTCCGAGTATGCTAAGGAAGTTTGCTATCTCGTTTTCTCTGTACTCGTCCGCCTCCTTTATCCCCCTGTTTATCGTATGGATGCTCAATCTGTCGCTTAATGCCGAAATCGACTGGTCTGGGAGGTTGTGGGCCTCATCAAACACTACTATCAGGTCGGAATAGTCGAGGTCGAGGTACGTCATGAAGTTCTCCCTTATGCTCGGGTTTAACATGTAGAGGTAGCTCGCCACTATGACGTCTGACTTGAAGGCCACTTGGCGGGTTATGTCGTAGGGACACAACTCAAGGGTTTTTGCATAGTCTATAATCTCGGAGGGAAAAGAAGGCTCCTGCAGGAAAAAGTTAACTACACCCTCGAACTCTGATTTTTTCTTCTTTTCGTTCTCGAAGTAGATGCACTTTCCCATCTTTCTGAGGTTCTTGCACACCACCATCGCGGTATATGCATCACTCGTGTACTCTACCAGGTAGTTGTGAAGGCAGAGCTCTTTTCTGCTTCTCATCTCTGCCCCTGACACTTGAACTTTTCTGTTTATCGCTTTGAGCTCTTCTATGACCCTATCCATCTGCTTGTGAGTTCTCGCTAAGTAGAGAACCTTGTAACCCATTTCTTTGGCATAAGGCAGAACCCCTGCTAAAACGCTCACGGTCTTTCCAAAGCCGGTAGGGGCTTCGATTATGGCGTTTTCCCCGTTTTTAACGGCCTCCGAGACGAGTTTTATGAACTCGCTCTGATGGGGCCTTGGCTCTTCATAGGGGAAATACTCTGGTGTTCTGCTTTCGCTCATGGGAAAGAGTTTTAACGCCCGGCTTTTAACTTTTCCCCAAGGTGAGAAGATGGAAGAGAGTGAGAAAAGACTCGTTGAATACATCGTGGAGGCTGTTATAATAGCGTGGCTCGGTTACCTGTTCCTCTACCAGAACTACCTTCTGTACCGATGGCACCGTGGCCTTCCGCTTCCGGATAGGTGGCCATTCCTGATGGTCTCCTTTGGGGTTGCCCTCTTGTTCCTTGCTTATGAGGTGGGCAAACTCGAAAGGGAAACACCACCTGAAGCATCAGAACGTCCTATCGCGGTTGAAGGGAGGGAAGAAGGAAACCCCTTCATGGAAAGGGAGGGGGCTGAAATCAAATCTTCAACCCAGGAATCTCCTCAAGAACCTTGACGGTCAGCTTAACGGCGGCATCGACGTCTCTCTCGTCCACAACTTCAGTGTTGGAGTGGATGTAGCGCGCTGGAATGCTTATTCCGCCGCTTGGAACCCCTGCCTTGTTGAGGTGTATCGCTCCTGCGTCGGTTCCTCCTCCCGTGAGGATGTCCCACTGGTAGGGAATCTCGTGCTTCTTGGCTATCTCTTCCATCCACCTCACAATCGTCGGGTGGCAGATGACGGAGCGGTCCATTATCTTAATGGCAACTCCCTTTCCGAGCTGGCTTATCTGCTTGTGCTCCGGCGTTCCCGGAACGTCGGCAGCTATTGTGACATCCAAAGCAAAGCCGTAGTCGGGGTCTATGCCAAAGGCCGAAACCTTCGCACCGCGGAGGCCAACCTCCTCCTGGACGGTGGCGACGAAGTAGACATCCGCATCGGTCTCGCTCAGCCCTCTGGCGGCTTCAACGAGGGTGTAAACCGCTATCCTGTCGTCGTGGGCAATGCTGACGAGGCGGTGCTTGCCGAGCCTCTCAAGCCTTCCGTCCCATGTTATGACCGTGCCTATCTTAACCCCCATCTCCTCTGCCTCTTCCTTGCTCTCGGCACCGATGTCAATAAAGATTTGATCCCAGGTCGGGGCCTTGTTCCTCTGCTCGGGCTTCTGGATGTGCGGCGGAACTGAGCCACCGACGCCGTAGACGAACTTTTCTTTGTCAATCCAGACTTTAAACCTCTGGGCTATAAGCGTCCTCGGGTCAACGCCGCCAACCGGTGCAACCCTCAAAAAGCCGTTCTTCTCGATGTGGGTCACCATGAGGCCGATCTGGTCCATGTGGCCAGCGAGCATTACCTTTGGGCCCTTGCCCTTCTTGTGGGCTATGACGTTGCCGAGCTTGTCAACCTTAATCTCGTCGACGTAGGGCTTGAAGGCCTCGATAACAACATCCCTGACTCCGAGGAACTCGTAGCCGGAAACGCCCGGCGCCTCTATAATCCTCTTGAGAAGCCCGTAGTCAACCATCTTTATCACCTTCCGTTTAGATTTCCATCTAAATGCTCATGCCTGAGATATTTAAGGTTTTAGGTGGGATTCACACTGTTGTCTCAGGGGTAAATCCTAACCCCCATTTTGTCCTCGCCGTTATCGTATATCTCCCGGATCTTGAAGAGGTACGCCGGGGTCCTGCTCCAGTCCCTTGGCTTTTTTGGCCTGTGGAAGATGTCGTGGAGGGCGTTGGCGTACTCCCACACGGGGCCATCTTCGTGTATCTCCACGTCGCATCTGACCTCGTAGGATGTGCTCGGTGGGGTAAAGAAGAGCACCGTTGCCTCTTTCCTTCCCTCGGTTAGGTTTTTCCAGGTGTGCTTTCTGGCGAGCTCGAGGGACACCAGTTTTGTGAAGTCTATTCTTTCTTTCACGTAGATTTCCTCCAGGAGAAACCTGCCTGCGTTTAGTGGGTTGTAAAGCCTTCTGAGTTCCTCCTTCATCTTTTCGATTGTCTCAGCGAGAAGTTCCTCCCTGTGTATGAAGCCCACGCCTTTAATGGAACCGTTCGTCCCTGCCGGCCCGCAGGTGATTATCGCCGCGTTGTGCCGTGTGAAGCTTATCAGGACTTCCGGGCCAAACTTTCCGTTCAGGAGGCGCTTTATCCCCTCCACCCTTTCCTCAAAAGCGTATCTGATGAACTCCTCTGGGAGCATGTTCCCACCGTGTTCGATACGGCGCTATCGTTAAAAGTCCTCCCATGGAGAATCTCTGGGAGTGAAAATGACGACTCTGCTCAAACTCAATATCGTCCCCTGCACATTCCTCAAAAGGCTCAACCGCTTCGTGGCGCTGGTCGAGGTTGAGGGCCAGGAGAGAAGAGCCCTGGTGACCAACACTGGCAGATTAGAGGAGTTCATGGTTCCTGGCAGAAAGGTCTTTTGTGTCCCCAAATCCGGTGGAAAGACTGACTTCGTTCTGGTCGCCTTCGAGGACTTAGAGGGCAAGGGAGCGGTGATAGACACCAGAACCCAGGCCAAAGCCTTCGAGAAGGCAGTTAAGCTCGGTATGATACCATGGCTGAGGAACTGCCGGATAAAACGGAAGGAAATACCCCTCGGCAAATCGCGCCTCGATTACCTCTTTGAATGCCCTCAAGGCGAGGTCTACGCCGAGATGAAGAGCGCCGTTTTAAGGGGAGGTGAAAAAGGGGAATATGCGATGTATCCGGACTGTCCGAGCGTCAGGGGGCAGAAGCACATCAGGGAGCTTATAGAGCTTTCAAAAGCCGGAAAGGGGGCCATGGTTTTCTTCATAGGGGCCTTGCCAGGCGTTGAGAAATTTAAACCCTTCGAGAGGGGAGATCCTGAGATAGCGAGGCTCCTTAAAGAGGCAAAGGGGGCGGGCGTTGAAATCCATGCGCTCAGTATCTCCCTCCTGCCCGATGGAAGGGTAGTTCTCGAGAGGCCGAGCCTTGAGGTCGAGCTCTAAACCGCCGTCCGAGGGGTTTTGTACCAGGTCTTATTTGCCTTCCTCCCCTCCCAGAGGCCGGCAAGCGAGATCAATACCCATATCTGGGAGTAGGTGTAGTACATGAGGGGTGCGAGGAGCCAGCATCCAACGCTCTTCACCTTTCCGTCGTAGAGGCCG
>JALSNG010000029.1 GCA_026987155.1 Thermococcus sp.
CTGCCTGGGGTACGGCGCGATGAACTTATGCGCCTCGCGTCGGTATATATGCTCGGCCTGGGTGAGATCAACGAGGCCATAACCCACGCTCTGGAGATAGGCAACCCTAAGACGAGAGACGATGTCTTGCTCACGATAATCCGCGTCAACATGCGGTTGATAGAGCGAGAAAAGGTAAAAGTGGCTTACAGACTCAGAAAAAGCCGGCTGGCTCTTGAGTACATAGAAACTGAACCCCAGCGTTCGGAGGCAATTCTTGAGGTCATCAAGGCTCTCGTATCCCTCGGAAGTTACGAAACAGCGGTGAGCTACCTGCCGTTGATCGAGGACCCAAACTGGGCAAAACAGGGATTCAAAGAGGTTCTATTCAGGCTAAGGGACAGAGGAACCCTTGGACATCTAATAGAGCCACTTGAAAACGCCGCAAGAGCCCTGGCGAAACGTTTTGGGGAAGACTTCAAAAAAGACCTTGCCCTCGCCTTCGCCCTTGTTGGAGAGGGAGAAGAGGCCGTTAAGATACTCAGAGAACTTGGGGACCCAGAATTGATTAAAGAACTCGCCCTCAGACTGTTGGAGCTTGACAACAACTCCCTGCCACCAGTCATAAATGCCTTGAGCGATGACGAGGCTGAATTCGTCGGTAAGGCCGTGATGAACGTCATACTTGAAAAACCGGAACTTGGAACGGAAGAAATCGTAGAGAGCGTTGGAAGGAGCACCCCCAGCGAAGAGGTTTGGGCCAAGATAAGCAGGTACTACGTGATGCGCGGAGAGCTGGAGACGGCCATGAAAATAGCAGGGGTCATTAAAAACCCCGAGTTGAGATCCTTGATAATGGCGGACTTGGCCCATCAACTTCTGAAGAAGGGAGAAATCGAGAGAGCAATCGATTCAGCGCTCGAAGTTAGGAACGAGAGGTTTGCCTCAATCCTCGTGGCCGAGATACTCATCGGCGCACTTGAAAAAGAACTCGAGGGGAAGGTGAGACTGTGGAACGGCTCAAAGAAATCCTGAAAGGAAAAAAAGAGAAAGAAGACGTACATTTCATTCGAGAGCTCCTAAAAGCTCTAAACTCAGGGGAGAACGTCTATTCGGATGAGCTCCTTTTCAGAGACGCAGTTGGAGAGGTATACTCCACCCTAAAAACTCTTGTCTTTGAGGAGAACCGAAAGGACCTCATACCGGCCTACGAAGAGGCCGTACTCCTCAAGAACCTCGTTGGAAAAAGGAGTAGAGACCCGAGAGACATTATTAGGAACCTAATAATGCTTCTGGAGGGGAAGGGATGATATCTGAGATAACCGTTCCAACCCGGGAGAAGTTCGAGATAGTGGACGTAACTGAAGAGATCCAAAAACTCGTCTGGAAGGTCAAGATGAAGCACGGAATAGTAGTCGTTTTCACGAAGCATACCACGACAGGCCTCATAATAAACGAGGCTGAAAGCGGCCTACTTCACGACTTGAAAGCCAAGATGAAGGAGCTCATCCCTAAAGGAGGGGACTACCTCCACGACAGGGTGGACTCCAATGCCCACAGCCATCTTCGGGCGAGTCTACTCCTGAACCCGGAAGTTGTTGTTCCAGTGGATCAGGGCGAACTGCAGCTCGGGACGTGGCAGCGCATTCTCTTCGTGGAGCTGGACGGGCCAAGGCATCGGAAGCTCCTCGTGAGTCTTTGTCCGTGCCCCGAAGAGCTTGAGTGATCAAACGTACTGGGCGTAGTAAGCAATCCTCTCAAGCAGCTCGTTGAATCCCTCATAGGTCACCAGCGAAAGCGGAATCGCCTCCTGCTCCAGGCGCTTCTTTATCATCTTTCTAAGCTCCTCAACGCGCTCCCCCGAAACTAAATCAACCTTGTTGATCACCACAATTATCGGCTTCTCGTATCTGAACTTGAGCATGTGGTGAAGCTTTTCCATCCCCCTGTGAAGGCCAATGGTGGCATCAACCATGTGAATCACAACGTCTGCGGAAGCTATCTCTTCAATGAGCTTCCGGAATTTCTCCTCACTCAACACCTTTCCCCGAAACTCCCTCCTGGGGTCGAAGAGGCCAGCCGTATCAATAAGCACGAACTCATCCGCCCCACCGAGGGGATTTTTCATACCCTTAGGTATCTTCAACTTTCCAAATCGTTTTCTTATTAGTCCTTTCGTAGTCCCAGGCAAATCCCCAACATCGCTAACCCTCTCCCCAAGGAGTGCATTCATTAGAGTTGATTTACCGACGTTCTCGGCACCGATAATCGCAACCTTTATCATACCTTTCACCCATCCAACAACAATGAATTCCGCCCAGATATAAAGGTGATTCCCATGCCAAGAAGGGTTAAACTGGGTCATCACTACTACTACGTACTCACACCCCACGAACTCAGAGACGGGAACTTCAGGGGTAAGAACGTTGTCACAGAGGGCATCGTTGACGATAAACCTCTTGTAGAGTTTTACACCCTTGAGAGCCCCAACTGGAGAGCAACGTTTCATGTGGACGGTCTGATGGTAGAATTCCCGGGAAATCCCTGTGTTGGAAAGGGGGACTGGGTTAAGGTCTACGGCCGCTTTCTCGGCGATTGCATAAAGGCCAATGCCCTTGAGACAGAAAAAGCGCTGTTCGTGACGGAGGAGTAGCAATGCTAAGCCTCCTTCTTGAGCTCGGCAATCTGAAAAGACTTCCCAGGACTGGCTGGCTCCTCCGCGGGATTCCTAATCCGGAGAGCATAGCCGACCACAGCTACCGCGTGGCGTTGATAACCCTCTTTCTGGCCGATGAACTGAAGGCAAAGGGCGTTGAGATAGACGTTGAGCGGGCCCTGAAGATAGCCCTTCTCCACGATCTGGCAGAGGCAAGGGTCACAGACATACCCCTGACGGCGCAACACTACCTCGACAAAGGCAAGGCCGAGAAGAAAGCCCTGATGGAGCTTCTGCTCGCGAGCCCGAGTCCGAGGGAGTACTTCAAGCTGTGGAGGGAGTACGAGGAGGGGCTTAGCTTGGAGGGCAGGCTCGTGAAGTTCGCCGACAAGCTGGAGATGCTGATTCAAGCGTATGAGTACGAAAGGGCCGGCTTTTCCAATCTCGACGAGTTCTGGGGTGCTCTGGAAAAGCTCCGCGAGAGCGAGTTTTATGGGTACTTTCGGGAGCTGGTGGAGGGACTCGTAGCCTTGAGAAAACAAAATCGTTAACGTTAACTCTTTTGTTTGCTCAAAACGTTTAAATACACGCTTCTGTCCATTCCATTGGTGGTTCCAGTGAGGTGGAAGGGCATTGCACTTATGGCTCTCCTCGTGCTGTCGGTTATCTCAGCTGGTTGTATAAACGGCTCTGAGAACTCGGGGGGCAAAGAAGCAACCCTCGTGGTCTTTCACGCCGGTTCTCTGAGCATCCCTTTCAAACAGTTAGAGGATGAGTTTGCCAAATACGCGGAGGAAAACCTCGGTTACAGGGTCACCTTCCAGGACGAGGCGAGCGGGAGCGTTAAAGCCGTTAGAAAGGTCACCGACCTGGGCAAGAAGGCAGATATCGTTGCCGTCGCCGACTACACCCTCATTCCCCAGCTGATGGTGCCGAACTTCACGGACTTCTACGTCCTCTTTGCGACAAATGAAATTGTCATAGCCTTCACAGAGAAGAGCAAGTACGCCGAGGAGATGAAGGCCCATCCGGAGAGATGGTATGAAATCCTCGCGAGGCCCGGTGTTACCTTCGGTTTCTCCGACCCGAACCAGGACCCCTGCGGCTACCGCTCCGTCATGGTCATGAAGCTGGCAGATTACTACTACGGCAAACCGATATTCGAGACCCTGGTCGAGAGGAACACGAACATATACTTCAATGGCTCTCTTATAGTCGCCCCCAAGGAAATCCAGGTCAAGAGCAACAAGGTCGTCATAAGGCCCAAGGAGACGGATTTAACGGCCCTCGTCGAGAGCGGAAGCCTGGACTACTTCTTCATCTATAAGAGCGTGGCAGAGCAGCACAACTTAACTTACATAACCCTCCCGGACGAGATAAACCTCAAGGACTTCAAGATGGCCGACTACTACGGAAAGGTGAGCATCTACATCGGCTCCACCGGGAAAATGATAAAGGCCAAGCCCATAGTCTACGGCGTTACCGTTCCGAAGAACGCGCCCAACAGGGAGCTTGCCATTGAGTTTCTCAGGTACCTCCTGGGCGAGAACGGGAGAAGGGTTTTCCAGGAAAACTACCAGGACTTCATATGGCCTCCGATAGCCTTCGGTAACGTTCCCGAAGAAGTCAAGGATGAGGTCAAACTCGAAGAAAGCTAAAAATATTTTCTCCTCCTTTCCTTTTACCGGGGAGAAGCAATGGAATCTGTGAGGATAAGAAAATGGGTCTTCGGGTTGTTCTTTTCACTGATTCCCTTCTCCTGCTTGACCCACTGGCCCCTCATAACCGGCCTCCTAGCGAG
>JALSNG010000030.1 GCA_026987155.1 Thermococcus sp.
CGGGATAATAACCGACAGGGGCGTCGTTTATCCCCCATTCGAGAGGAATTTAAAGAGGCTTTTCAAGGAAGAACCGTGAAACCTTCCTTTTCCGCGGCGTTTTTCAATTTTTCATCGAATGTAACGAAAACTGAGGCCTCATCTTTGATTCTCAGAGCCGAAGCGAGCTGGAGAGAATCCAGGGTTTTAAGTCCATGTTCGAGAACAAGGGACGTTGCAAGGCTTATTGTTTCGCTTGAGATGGTAACTACCACATAGTCTTCAAGGTCTGAGTAAAACCTTTCAAGAACCCAATCAAGCTTGCGTTTTGTGAGTTCTCCACTAAGAAATCGTCTGTTTAGTGCCGATGTCATCTCAAGTATGGCCAGCTCAGAAATAGCCACGACATAAGTTTCCATGAGCTCGTTAACGATAGAACTTCCGCGTTCGATATGGTAACGTTTCACAAGCGCGCTGGTATCAAAAAACGCTACCTCCACTCCTCATCCCTCTCTCTGAGAATCTCACCGCTAAGTTCGCCCTTGACGGATTTCAAAATCTCCCTAACTTCATCGATTGGAGGAGCTTTTTTCAAGAACCTTTTCAGGTGGGGGTAGGTTATCATGAGCTGAACGCGCCTCGCTGAGAGGGGCATGGCATCACCGGTTAAAGTTTAACCATCAACCAATAAAATGTTTTCCCCAGATCATCCCTCTAAGCTGTTCCAAGAGAGACCTCTTTTCCTCAACGACCTCCTCAACAAAAACGCCCTTTATCTCTCCGGTTTCTTCCTCTATGGCCGGCAGGAGGAGGCCGAGAAGCTCAAGGGGTTCCAGACAGGAGCAGTCCGTCGAGTACTCAAAGGGTTCGCTTGGAAGTTCGACCCTGAGGGAGATGCCATCTCCGGTCTTTAGAATCTCAAAGGGCGCGGTAACCTTCTCGCCGATAACCTTGCCCTTCACGAGCATCGAATATAAGCTAAAACGGCGGGAATTAAAGGATTTCCTTACCGAAAGGTTTCAAACCTCAGGTTTTCTCCGAGAACGTTAAAAGCCTCCGTGCACAATCTTCACCGGTGATTCAGATGTTCTGGCTGAAGACGAAGATAGTTGAGGGGGAGGGCTCCCTTGAAACGCTGAAGGTGGAAGCAAGGGGGCACGAGCGCGTTCTTATCCTCGCGAGTGGTTCGATGAAGAGGCACGGCTTCCTGAGCGAGGCTGAGGACTACGTGAAGGATGCCGGAGCGGAGGTCTTCTCTATTACAGGCCTTCCAGCGGAGCCGAGCGTCGAGGTCATAGAGGAGTTCCTGCCCAAGGTGAGGGAGTTCGAGCCTGATCTTCTCGTGGCTATGGGTGGAGGAAGCGTGATAGACACCACCAAAGCCCTGAAGGTCTTCTACGACGCTCCAGAGCTGAACTTCGAGGAGATAGCCTTCATAGACAGGTTTTCAAAGCCAAAACCGGTTCCTAAGCTGAGAACCAGGCTGATAGCGATACCATCAACCAGCGGGGCCGGCAGCGAGGTCTCAGGGGCGAGCGTTCTTAAGAAAGGTGGTATCAAATACAACATCGTAACGCCAGAGATAGCGCCCGATACAGCTATCCTCGATCCCAGGTTGCCGAGAACGATGCCCCCTGAAGTTGCGAGGAATTCCGGCCTTGACGTTCTGGTGCATGGCATAGAGGCCTACACGACAAAAGTTGCCAACCCCTTCAGCGACGCCATGGCTATTAAAGCGATAAAGACCGTCTATCGGTGGCTTCCCCTCTCGGTCAAAGGCGACGAAGAGGCAAGGGCAAGGGTTCACTACGCGGCGACGATGGCGGGAATAGCATTCCTCAACGCGCGCCTTGGCCTATGCCACGCGATGAGCCACAAAGCTGCCTGGCTCGGCCCTCACGGTCTACTCAACGCGATGTTCCTTCCCTACGTGATGGAGTTCAACGCCGAGAGAAGCGAGTACGCGAGGAGGCGCTACGCGGAGATAGCGAGGGAGCTTGGCTTCCAGAATGCCAAGGATCTCATTGAAGTGGTTAAAGAACTCAACGAGATGCTCGGCGTTCCAAAGCTGGGTGAGCTGGTTGATGAAGAGACCTTCATGGCAAAGCTGGACGAGATGGCAGAAAAAGCCTACCGCGACGGGCTTATAGCTTTCAACCCGGTCGAGCCGAAGCCGGAAGAGATAAGGGAGCTGTACCTTAGGGCATACAGGGGAGAATGAAAGGGGCAAAAAAGAAATGACAAAAAGAAATCAGCTAACCTTTATTTCCCTCTCCCCTTCATTCTCGACCTCATGTATCTTCCCACCCTTCATGACCTCCACTATGGCAAGGCTCAGCAGGGCGAGGAAGAGGTATATCCCTGCAGAAGTGCCGAAGAGCACCTCGTAGGCCTTTGTCGTGGGTATCTTTATCTGCACCCAGCTCGGAGCGCCAGGTGGATGGAAGAGGATGTAGTAGGTGCTCATCACCGTTCCGGCTATGGCCGGCCCCCAGGTGGAGCCGAAGTTTCTGAAGAGGCTGTTGGCACCTGTCGCTACCCCCATGACCCTTGGCGGGACTGAAAATACCAACACGTTGATGAGGGAGATGTTCATCAGAGTTATTCCGGAGCCAACGTAGGTTATCAGACCAACGAAGGCCCAGAGGTGGTTCGGCGGAAGGTTCGGGGCGTACTTCGCGAGTATTCCAAGTCCGGAACTTGCTATCAATGCGCCGGTTATCGCGAGGGGTTTTGCCCCAACTTTTGGCATTATCCTGCCGGCGAGGGGAGCTATGATGAGCATGACGCCGGCCATCGGGGTCATGAGCAGGCCGCTCTGGAGTATGGTCTTGCCGAAGCCGTAGGGGGGCTTCATCTGGAAGATGTAGGTGTTTGCCTGGCTCATCATGGATATTCCGAAGGCGGCAAACATTATGCCGAGGTTCACTATGGCCGGGTTTCTGGAGGATATTATGTCGAGCGGGATCAGCGGGTTGTCCGCTCTCCTCTCCCAGAGGACAAGCAGAAAGGCACCGACTATCGAGACCGCGAAAAGGACGAGCGTTTCTCTGGCAGTCCAGCCGACGGTGGGTGCCCTCGTCACGGCAACCAGAGCCGGCACGACGGCCCAGATCAGGAATAGAACGCCGGGCCAGTCGACCTTCCCCGGATTCACGTAACGGCTCTCACGGAGGATTTTCAATGCGAGAATGAACATCAGAACCGCAAAAGGTGCCGCCGAGTGGTATGTCCATCTCCACCCCCAGTTCTGGGTAACGTAGGCACCCAAAGGAAGTGCAATAACCATGCCCACTGCGAACATGGCGCTTATCATTCCCTGAACCTGGGGCACCATCTCCGGGGGAAACTCCTCACGGACGAGGGAAAATGCCAGGGGAAATATTGCCATGCCGAAGCCCTGTATTGCCCTCGTGAAGAGGAGCCACCCGAAGCTCGGCGCAAAGCCGTTGAGGATGACACCGAGCGTGTAAAATCCCAAAGCAACCAAGAACATCTTTTTCTTGCCGTACATGTCGCCGAGCTTTCCAAACAAAGCCACGCTCACCGTTCCAACGAGGAGGTATATCGTAAGAATCCAGCTGACGTCGTTGGGGTTTATGGCAAACTCCTTCTGGATGGTTGGCAGAGCAGGGGTGAGCATCGCCTCTGTGTACATGACGAGGAGCGGGAGGATGACGACGACGAGCATGGCCTTTTTTGCATAGGCCAAGTCGTAGGTTTCGCCCTTTCTCTCGACTATCACTATGCATCACCGATGTATCGAACGATATATCGCTTATAAAGTTAGCGGTAGGGGGGCATACATTCTGGGTGCGTGTGTGAGGTGATATCCGGAATACTCCTCGGAAGGGACTGGTTGAAAGGTTGACCAAAATCTTCGGCGAGAAAAAGGCAGGAGAGGTGGAAGAGTGCCTGGAGAAACGTGCTCGTGCTCACCTCAATCGGGACATTCCCCCGAAGGCCTCGTCCTTTAAGGCGGGGATGGGTAAATATTGGATAATATTGGAACGAAGAGTTAGGGATTTTGGCGCTTTAGGTTTTTATTCTTTATTGTGCATCATTAGGAACTCTTTGGGAGTTAGGATGTAGAATTCGTGGCCATTCAACTTGAATTTTTTGTTCTTGTTTCTAATTTTCAGCAGGTGTTTTCGATCATATGTTATCAGGAACTCGGCCTTTGAGTTGTAGACCACGTCGAGGAATGGAACGTCCCTCGGATCATAAACCGTCTCAAGGAGAGCCTTCGAGTTTTGGAAGGAGCGCTTTACGGTAACTCTTGTTGACATGGCCAGAACGGCGTCGATTCTTATCCGTGAAACTGCAGGCGGAATTCGCTTGGCAACTTTTGGGTACGCCGTAACCCGGTAGTACTCGCTTTTGGTTGAATCTGAATAGTAGTGCCGGACTTTTCCCTCTGCAA